>JAAYHG010000306.1 GCA_012735455.1 Bacillota bacterium | reverse complement strand
CTTAGGCATAGCCATAATCCTCTGCGGAGCCATGAGTTGGGCGCTGGCCAGTGTTTATCTTAAGGCGGCCTTCAGGAACCATGACAAGCTGGTTGTCAATGCTTACCAAATGCTCTATGGATCCTTGCTTCTCTTAGCAGTAGCTGCCGCAATCGAAAAAGGTTGGCCCCTGTCCTGGACCATACCTGGAATGGGGACGTTGTTATTTGCAGCCTTACTGTCTTCTGCCTTTGCTTTTACCGCCCTTTTCAGTATTCAAATCCGGTATGCAGCCAGCCAGACCAGTGTTTACCTCTTCCTGGTTCCAGTTTTCGGAGTGCTCTCAAGCGCCCTATTGTTAGGGGAGCCGTTGACTCTCAATCTACTTGTAGGTTTGCTACTGGTTGCCCTGGGTATTGTCACAGTCAACCGCGGCGGTTCCCAGGAGGAACGGCCGGTCAGGGCCCTGCAGGAACCAGAGAATTAGTGCCAAAGGAATACCGAGTCAGCATCTTGCACCTCTTACCGCGCGGCGGCCGGGGGTGTATTTTTTGTGCACGGCAATATTCCTCTACAACCCAGAGGAGCAAGTATTACGGCTTGAGGTGTCATCAGGGCTCAGTGCCAGGGCTGATGCTGCCTCCCTGAAGCTGAAAGAAGGCCTGGCAGGCCGGGCAGCGGCTGAACGAAGGACGGTGGTAGTAAACCACGGTTGCGGTGAATTAGTATCACGTAGTGTATCTGGCGATGCGAGTGCCGCCAGTGAGATTCACCTGCCCCTTGTTTTTCAGGATCAACTGCTCGGGGTTATCTCCCTTGGGCGCTTGCAGAGAGCCGAGTTTTCTCAAGACGAACTGCAGCTTCTGGAGGCGCTGAGTAATCAGGCTGCTGTGGCCCTGCAGAACGCTTCTGAGCACGTCAAGACTACACAGGCCCTGGAAAAACTGCAGGAGCTAAACCGATTCAAGTCTGAAATTATCAATACCGTAAGCCACGAGCTGCGCACACCCATGGCCAGCATTCTGGGGCTTGCCGAATTGTTGCTCTACCGGCCGCCTGAAGGTGACAAAGCACGCCGGTGCCTTGAGACAATCCACCGCGAATCAGTGCGCCTAACAACCCTGCTTAACGACTTTCTTGATCTTCAGCGGATTGAATCCGGCCGCATCAGTCTGGACCAGGAAAAGGTGAACCTAGTTCCCCTTATTAATGATACTGTCGCTACTTACCAAGGACGCAGCGACCGGCACAGCCTAGAGTTGGCCATTGAACCTAATCTCCCACCTGTTTGGGCGGATGCAGGCAAGGTTGCCCAAGTGCTTATGGGGGGACGAGTTTGTGCTCCTGATGCCCGGCACGCCCCTGTGCGAAGCGTACAACGCATTGGAGCGGCTGCGCAGCCAGATTGAAAACGAGGCCCTTGTGCTGGACGATACTGGGGAAGCCGTGAATATCACCATTAGCGTTGGTGTATCATGCTTTCCTGTCCACGGTGCCACTGGGGAAGGCCTCATCGCAGCCGCCGATGCTGCTCTGTACCGGGGAAAGGCTGCCGGACGCAATACCGTGGTAACAGCCTAGAGCGCAGGTTGCCCTGGTTTGGCCCTGCTGAAAGGAAAACATTGCTATTATTTTTGGGAATTTGCGGGTATACTTAAGAGGAAAAAGGACGGGCCCTGTAGAACTCTACCCTCGGACATTAACTGGCCCAAACCACGGCCAGAGAGGCTTTCAGCCTGGTAAGGAGGAGAGAAGAACATGGCGAAGAAGAAGTACGAGCGCACTAAACCCCACGTAAACATTGGTACCATTGGCCACGTTGACCACGGCAAGACCACCTTAACGGCGGCCATCACGAAAGTTTTGGCCAACGCCGGGCTCT
>JAAYHG010000305.1 GCA_012735455.1 Bacillota bacterium | reverse complement strand
CCATGCGTACCTTCCACACTGGCGGTGTGGCCGGCGACGATATTACCCAGGGTCTTCCCCGCGTGGAAGAGGTGTTCGAGGCAAGAAAGCCCAAGGGCCAGGCAATCATTAGCGAGATCGACGGTGTGGTGCGCATTGGCATGAATCGTGGGCGGCGTGAGGCTACGGTAGTAAATGAGGAAACAGGCGAGGCCCACTCCTATTTGCTACCTTACGGGGCGCGCCTGCATATCACCGACGGTGATCGTGTCGCCGCCGGCGATCCCCTGACAGAGGGACCGGTGAATCCCCATGAGCTTCTGCGGGTCAAAGGCATCGAGGCGGTGGAGGAGTACCTGCTACAGGAAGTGCAGCGTGTTTACCGCTTCCAGGGTGTGGAGATCAACGACAAGCACATTGAGATTATTGTGCGGCAGATGCTGCGCAAGGTGAAGATAGAGGACCCAGGCGACACAGATCTTCTTCTGGGAAGCCTGGTGGATGTTCAGGCCTTTGAGGACGAGAACGCTAGGGTCTTGGAGGCAGGCGGCGAACCGGCCACGGCCCGGCCTACGCTCCTGGGTATTACCAAGGCTTCTCTGGCTACCGAATCTTTCCTCTCTGCGGCCTCTTTCCAGGAGACTACCCGGGTGCTCACTGAGGCTGCCATTAAGGGCAAGGTGGATCCCCTGGTTGGCCTCAAGGAAAACGTGATTATCGGCAAGCTTATCCCGGCGGGAACGGGTATTGCCCGTTACCGCACTGTCAAGGTGGAGCCGGGACCGGTGGAGTCTGCTGAAGCAGAGCAGGCTGGGAAGTAACCGGCCAGGTGTTTCCTCCTTGACAGGGGGGCGGCCGGGTGGTAAAATGTTCGAGTGTGACAATAGCCCGCCCTACGCTGGTAGGGCGGGCAAGCAAGTGTATGCGAAGCTGCCTAGGGTGGCTTCGCAAGGTTAGTATTGTACGGTTGTTAGTAAGAGTATGGCAGGCAGGGGAGTGGGAGCTATGGCGCTGGAGAGTTTGCGAACGGCAAGACAGAAGACCATCGGCACCAAGCAGACGCTCAAAGCGGTGGAAAAGGGTCTAGCCCGCAAGGTCTACGTGGCCAGTGATGCAGATGCTCACATCGTTGCTCCACTCTTGGAGCTGTGCGCGAGCCAGGGTATTCAGTATGAGTACGTCGAGAGCATGCGCGAGTTAGGCCGCGCCTGTGGCATCCAGGTGGGCGCTGCGGCAGCGGCAATTACTGATTAACGGAAGGAGGTGGAAGAATGCCGACCATCAGCCAGTTGATTCGTCAGGGTCGCCAAAAGGCAAGTAAGAAGTCTGATGCTCCTGCTCTTCAGGGATCGCCCCAGAGGAGGGGTGTTTGCACACGTGTATATACAACTACACCCAAGAAGCCAAACTCTGCCTTGCGTAAGGTGGCGCGTGTGCGTCTTACAAACCAGACTGAGGTAACCTCGTACATCCCTGGTATTGGACACAACCTGCAGGAGCACGCAGTTGTATTGGTGCGCGGCGGCCGTGTTAAGGACCTGCCTGGTGTAAGGTACCACATCGTCCGGGGAACACTAGACGCCGCGGGTGTGCAGGACCGACGCCAAGCTCGCTCCAAATACGGTGCCAAGCGGCCCAAGAAGTAGCAGTGCAAAGGAGGGAAGGGGATGCCAAGGCGTGGCCATGTTCCACGGCATGAGGTGGAGCCTGATTCCGTTTACGGGAACAAGATGGTAACCCGTCTCATCAATAAAGTACTTTGGGACGGCAAGCGTAGCTTAGCAGAGCGAATCTGTTATGATGCGTTGGAGACCGTCCGGGAAAAAACTCGTAAAGATCCACTTGATGTTTTCGAACAGGCTTTGAAGAATGTTACTCCCATTGTGGAGGTTAGGGCTCGCCGTGTCGGCGGTGCTAACTATCAGGTTCCAGTAGAAGTGCGGCCAGAGCGGCGTGTGTCGCTTGCCTTGCGTTGGCTGGTGGAGTACGCCAGAAAGCGTGGCGAGCGTACTATGAAGGATCGGTTGGCAGGCGAGATTATGGATGCAGCCAACGGTACCGGTGGCGCTGTGAAGAAGCGCGAGGATACGCATAAGATGGCAGAGGCCAATAAGGCATTTGCCCACTATCGTTGGTAAGGCTGAACTAAGTGTAGTAAGTATGGTTACGGAAAGGGGTGAAACCTGTGCCAAGGCAATACTCGCTGCAAAAAACGCGTAACATCGGCATTATGGCCCATATCGATGCCGGTAAGACGACTACAACCGAGCGCATCCTCTTCTACACGGGCAAGGTTCATAAGGTTGGTGAGACGCACGACGGCGCCGCCACCATGGACTGGATGGTACAAGAACAGGAACGCGGTATTACTATAACCTCGGCGGCTACGACGTGTTTTTGGAAGGATCACCGCATTAATATTATCGACACGCCCGGCCACGTTGATTTCACCATGGAGGTAGAACGCTCGCTGCGCGTGCTAGACGGGGCAGTTGCCGTGTTCTGTGCTAAAGGCGGTGTTGAACCCCAGTCCGAAACCGTATGGCGTCAGGCGGACCGGTACCATGTGCCGCGTATCGCCTACGTGAACAAGATGGACATCACCGGGGCAGATTTTTACCGTGCTGTAGAGATGATGCGTGAGCGCCTTGGCGCCAATGCGGTGCCGGTGCAACTCCCTATTGGTAAAGAAGCAGAGTTTCGCGGTATGGTAGACCTGGTTAGCCAGAAGGCCATTTTTTACATTGATGACATGGGTACCAGGAGTGAGGAGAGCGGGATACCGGATGAGATGGTCGAAGAGGTACAGGTGTGGAGAGAAACACTACTAGAGGCTCTGGCCGAAATAGACGATGACTTGATGCAGAAGTATCTCGAGGGTGAAGAACTCTCTGTAGAGGAGATTAAGGCCGCTCTGCGCAAAGGCACCCTGTCCAATCGTATCGTACCGGTCCTCTGCGGTACATCTTATCGCAACAAGGGTGTACAGTTACTGCTTGACGCGGTTGTTGACTTCCTGCCGGCCCCAACGGATATTCCCGATATCCGGGGCATAAATCCCAACACGGGGGAAGAAGAACACCGCGCCACAAGCGATGATGCTCCCTTCAGTGCCCTCGCTTTCAAGATCATGACAGACCCTTATGTGGGTGGCCTGGCTTTTTTCCGGGTGTACTCTGGTACTCTTAAAGCAGGTTCATATATTTATAATGCCAGCCGTGGGCGCAAGGAGCGCATTGGCCGCATCCTGCAGATGCACGCCAACCACCGGCAGGAGATAGACCAGGTCTTCACCGGTGATATTGCAGCGGCGGTAGGACTCAGGGATACGGGAACAGGTGACGCATTGAGTGACGAAGGTGCTCCCATTCTCCTCGAGTCCATAGAATTCCCAGAACCGGTTATCTCGGTAGCTATTGAGCCTAAGACCAAGGCCGACCAGGATAAGCTAGGTACCGCCCTGGCGAAGCTGGCCGACGAGGATCCTACCTTCCGGATGCATACGGATGCGGAGACCGGCCAGACCATTATCGAAGGCATGGGTGAGCTTCACCTAGAGATTATTGTGGACCGCCTACTGCGCGAGTTCAAGGTGGAGGCTAATGTGGGTCAGCCCCAGGTGGCCTACAAGGAGACCATCACTGTGGCCAGCAAAGCTGAGGGACGCTATGTTCGCCAGACGGGTGGTCGGGGGCAGTACGGTCACGTTTGGCTGGAGGTCGCACCCCGCGAACGAGGTGCAGGCCTGTCCTTCGAGAGCAAGATTGTTGGCGGCGTCGTGCCTAAGGAATACATTCCTGCTGTGGAGGCTGGTGTGCGCGAGGCGGCGGCGACTGGTGTCCTCGCCGGTTATCCTGTTATCGACGTACACGTCACCCTCTACGATGGTTCCTACCACGATGTGGACTCGTCCGAGATGGCCTTCAAGGTTGCAGGCTCCATGGGTTTTAAGAACGCACTGCAACAGGCACAGCCGGTGCTATTAGAGCCCGTAATGGCGGTGCAGGTTCTGGTTCCGGAAGACTACATGGGCGATGTTATTGGAGACCTTAACAGCCGACGGGGCAACATCTCTGGCATGGAGCAGAGAAACGGTCTACAGGTGATAGACGCCAAGGTACCCTTGGCGGAGATGTTCGGTTACGCTACTGACCTGCGTTCTCTTACGCAGGGCCGGGGCAACTACACCATGCAGTTCTCACACTACGGTGAGGTGCCTAAGAACCTAGCTGAGAAAATTATTGCTAAGAACCGGGCTTAACCCCGGTTGGCATGAGTCAAAGGAGGAGAAAAACATGGCGAAGAAGAAGTACGAGCGCACTAAACCCCACGTAAACATTGGTACCATTGGCCACGTTGACCACGGCAAGACCACCTTAACGGCGGCCATCACGAAAGTTTTGGCCAACGCCGGGCTCT
>JAAYHG010000304.1 GCA_012735455.1 Bacillota bacterium | reverse complement strand
CGTTGGTAACGCGTAGCCCAGCTTGCGGCAGCATGATGTGCGCCAACCCACCAACTCTTGTCTCTCGGTCATAGAGGGCTATACCAACACAGGAGCCGAGTCCAATAGTGCACAGCACCACTGGAACCCGGGCTGCTGCCAGATCGGCCATTCCCACCCGGTGCACTTCCCTCACTCAGTTTCCACCCCCAAAGCTTTAAAAATCTTCTCTAGGGTGGACGGCCGAGGTACAAAGAAGAAGTAGCTGGTAACTTCATGTTCTCTAGATTCAAACTGATTTTCAATAAGAAGCACTTGGTCAGCAACGGATCCGAATTCAGCCAATACATAGTCCAACACCGCTCCGGCCATATCTATTGCCAAGGCGGGTACCGAGTGGCGAAAACTCAGCAGGGTAAAACTGCTAAGGGAGCTAAGATACGCCCCGGCTAGAATGTTACCTATTTCCGAAAGGGCCGAGCATTCCAATTCTCCCAAGGGGTAACCTCCCTGCATGCTGCCCGGCATGAGTACATCCAGTAACACAGCCACCTGCTCCAGGGGTATAGCGAAAAGTATCGTGCCTGGTGCCTGTCCTTCCACTCCAATGAGAATGCCCGCTATTGGCTTTTCCGCACCTCCCAAGTGCGCTGCAACCTCATTTAATGGTAGCCAAACAACGCTGGGAACCCTCATGGTTATGGGTTGCCCCACTAGCTCGGCTAAGGCAGTAGCAGCATTACCAGCACCAATGTTCCCCACCTCACGCAAAATATCGTAGTAGAGATCCGACCACGGCATTATCACTGGGCGGCACCCTCTACATAGCCCGCCCCTATTTCCTTGGCCGTTGCCACTTCTTCCAAGCCCAGGATGCGATCCATATTAAGCAGTATCAACAGCCTATCCTCCAACTTGCCAATCCCGTGGATGAAACTGGCATCAATTCCAGCTACTAAGGGTGGAGGTGGAGCAATAGCCTCCTCTGGCAGAGTGATAACCTCAGATACTGAATCCACCATTATGCCCAACGTTAAGTCCTGTACAGTCACAATAACAATACGGCTATCCTCTGACTCTACGAAGGAGCCCAACTCAAAACGCTTATGCAGGTCTATTACCGGGATAACGTTGCCGCGCAGGTTGATCACACCTTCTACAAATGCGGGCGCATTGGGCACACGAGTGATACTTGAAAATCGCTTTATCTCCTGAACCTGCAAGATATCCACTCCGTACTCTTCGTTCCCTAAGGAGAAAACAACCAACTGACGCTCCTGCCGCCGCACAGTATCTCCTCCCTTTGTTTGCGTTTATGAGGCAAAGCGGTTTTCCTCGGCTGCCAAGGCCAGGATTCCGCTCGGATCTAGGATTAGGGCCACACGCCCATCACCCAGGATTGTTGCCCCGCCAATACCAGCCACATTGCCAAGAAAACGTCCCAAAGACTTAATCACGATTTCCCGCTGCCCAACAAGTCCACTTACAACTAACCCCGCGCGGCCAGTGTCACCACGTACCACCACCACCGAGATATCTTCTGTGTCTTCGGACTCAGCGACACAACCAAGGAGGGGCCCCAAACAGACTAAGGGTACTACTTCCCCTCTTAAGAGTATCACCTGACGCTGCCGAACCAGCTTAACGTCTTCCTTCGCGACTACCTGAATCTCTTCCACGCCTTCTAAGGGGATGGCATAGGTT
>JAAYHG010000303.1 GCA_012735455.1 Bacillota bacterium | reverse complement strand
CCACTTACATTCGTTACCTGAGGTTGTTTTTCCTTCTTGCCTGGAAAAAAATTAAAGACCTGGAAATCCAGGCCTATCTGGCTATAAAGGACAACTAATTGTGATAGCTAGGTTCGGGACCTGTGCTTATCGCCCGATGCCCCAGCCCAATGGCTGTTTCATTTAAGTGTAAGAGACCAATACCGCAGAAGATAACCACCACGATGTGGTGCCCCTGCCTAGCAATGCCGATTTTCCCACCCACGTTTAGACCCATAGCCTTGGGCATAATCTGAGCCAAAGCCTCCCGCGCCGCTCCAGCTACTCCCCCCTCGGCAGATTGAACTTCGGCAATTAGGCCTTCACGCTTAGCCGCCACCACAGATCGTTCAATGACTTTCTTAACGGACGAGATAAACTCGCCACCATAGTCCACTGCAGCTGCGTAGATCTCATGACGGCGATAAGCCTCCTTAAGACGCTGCTCCTCTTCACGGGTACGGGACAAGGCCATTTCGCAGGCAGCACGAGCTACTTCAGCGGCATGTGCAAACTCCACCTAACCCCTCCCTTAGTTCATCCTTTGAAAAACCGAGTGCATCACACTAAGAGAGAAGCAGTCCATCTGCTTGACGACTCGAATACCTTACCTTATACCACAAGTAACCCTCGTATTCTTACATTCCTGTTAATTGGCGGGTGGCCAAGCCCAGATACCGGTCCAACTCCGAGCTGAGCTCTAGCGCCCATCCCTATGGTACGCCGCCACAGGCTCCACGTGCCAGCAGGTACAACTGGGCTCGCAGGTCCTCTATGCGGCTAAAGAGCTCTGACTCCAAGACTAACTTCCTCCCTCACCTGGACGTCGCACCTATAATAGCACGGGCTCAATGGAAAATCAAGCAAGAATATGCAAAAATTGAGATTAAGTTGTTATTACATGGCATAAACTGCCTAAATGAGATACTTGGCAAGAAAAGATTAGCGAAGAGGCTGTACGACCACCTGGATAGGATAGGGAGCGTTTTGGTTATCGGCATTCAGGTAAGCCAACCAATGTCCACTAGGGGGCAGGCGACTCTTCCACCCCGCACCTTGGGTCAGGGCCTGTGGTTTCGTCTCGGATCGGATAAGATACAACTGTGTGGCCAAGCTGTCCGCGGCGTGAGCCGACAGCCGCGGCAACAGCAAGTGTCCATCCCACCAGATCAGAGGTTCGTCTACTGCATCAGCGGCAAGAATGGTTGACTGATCAGGGTTTGGACCGTAACTCAACACCGTCACTCCCCCGCTCGCTTCATAGCGGTACACGATTACCTCTTGGCCTGAGGGTGCGAAGCCGGCCACTGTAATCCAATCTCCCTGGGCCATGCCCAAGTCCTGCAGTGTTCCATCGAGGCTTCCCAAAAGTAGCCGGCGCCAGCTGACCTGGCTTAGACCATAGGTATCTTGAGTGAGAGAACCACTGAGAAAAGCTAATCGGGTGCTGTCTTCGTCCCAGACAGGGGCCCCGGCTTTTTCGCTCCTCGGGGGGGTCCAAGAAGTCAATTCTTCGCCCTGCTGCGTGACCACCGCAAGACGTGTGGCTGGGGGCAACGGACCGTCCTCACCAATCTGAAAATCAAAGCTTTCCCCCTCTGCACGGGCGCTAAGATAGGCCAGCTTTTTGCCATCAGGTGACCAAACAGGGTAAAAAGCGTACTCGCCTTGAAAACCTATCACAATCTCACGGCCGCTATTCACATCCAGTAGCACTAAACCATGATGGCTAGGGTCAGTCTCAGGGAAAACAACGCTCTCTCCTGTAGGCGAAAACTGCACAGCAAAAAGACCATCCCAGGTTGGGAGGTCGTCTCTTAGACGCACCGCCTCACCACTCCTGGTATTCACCGACCAAAGATCAGACCCGCGGTGTACCAGCAGGCGACCCGATTCAGAAGAGTAGTAATGGTCGCGGATGAGGCTAAATCCACCCGGAAGCCAAGCCACCTCTCGGCGCTTTCCATCCAAGGTAACCGACATAACCGCTACACCGCGTTCGCCAAGATGGCTGCCCTGCGGCTGTACACCATCAATGACATAGAGCAGGGCGTCCCCTTCCTGGTTCCAACCCAGCAAATTCATACTTGTTGTTCCGTAGCTCCCTCGCTCCACCAATTGTGCCAGGCGGCGGACCTGGTTAGAAGCTCTCTCCCATACCCATAGACCATAACCGCTGGCCTGTCCATATATTGCCAGGTATTCTCCATCTGGCGACCACATCAGCTCCGGTAGCAGACCAAAAAAGGGCCCCAATGTTGTCTTGTCTTCGTTAATCTTAAGCTCTACCGCCAGCGGTAGTTCTTCACGCGGAAGCTCCACCGGCTCGCGATTCTCATGATCTCCGCCTTGATTTGGGCCTGGCTCTGGCCCTGTCTCATCCTCGTTCGGCTCTTGTGTCGAATCGCCCCCTTGAGAAGGCACTGTCATTCCTGGTTCATCCTGAGCCGGAACAGGGGATGAGACGGACGGTTCAGTATGGCCAGGGTCCGTCATGGGACCCGAAGACCTACATCCGACTGTACCAAGTGCTAAGCTCAGCACCAATAGCAGGGTTATGACTATGTAAATCAGATTTCGGCCAAATCCCATAGCGTCTCCTCCCCAATTCCCTACTCAAAGTATAAGACGCATAGATTACAAAAAAGTTACTGTGTAATTAAGCACAAGATAAGCCCCGGCACCCGGGGCTTTGTCTATTCCGGTTTCGCACCAGTGCGATCCATCTCTTTCTCTGCAAAGCGGATCATCTTTTTGACCATGTTACCACCGATCTTGCCCACTTCTCGGGTGGTCATGTTTTCCCACCCTTCTTCCTGGATATTATCTTCCAGCTGCAGGTCCTCCGCTACCTCGTACTTGAGTTCTTCCAGGCCATCTTCCGCCGCTTCATACTTCGGCCTTCTGCGCCGTGCCATGTAATCACCTCTCGCTATTAATATTGCCAGTTTGACCATCATCTCTTACGGTCCAAATTTCGTTTTAGCAGGAACAACGCGGAAAAGCAGGGAATACTTCTTATCCGGGAGGGATTACTTTGAGTAAAAAACGGCGTGAGGCTGTTCTGGATGTGCTGCGACAAAGGAAGGAACCTGTAACAGGAAACGAGCTGGCTGCCCTGTTTGGTGTAAGCCGCCAGGTAATTGTGCAGGATATTGCGCTCCTTAGAGCACACGGTGCCGACATCGTGGCCACGTCGCAAGGCTACCTGCACGGCGAAAGCGGTAAACCATCCTTCCTTGCTAAGCGTGTGGCCTGTCGCCACCAGGCCCATCAGACAAGAGCTGAACTCTTGGCCATGGTTGAATCCGGCTGTAGGGTTGTAGATGTGATTGTGGAACACCCACTCTATGGTGAAATACGCGGCCTACTGCTACTGCAAACCCCTGCTGACGTGGAAAGGTTTGTTGAACAGTATGAAAACCAAGAAGCCCAGCTGCTTTCTAGTTTGACCGGAGGTGTGCACCTGCACACGCTACAAGCACCTTCCGCTACCGCCTTGAAACGGGCAGAAGATGCACTGCGCCAACTAGGTTTTCTCTTGGACTGAAAGATTGACTTCTGACTTTACACTTGACAAGACAGCCCGCCTCTCGTAGAATGGCCGTAGAAGATTCCTCCTAACGAGGGAAGGGGATGCAACCCAGTGCGAATTCGCGATCTTGTTTATGGCTCCATACTTACAGCTTTAGCACTCATTATCCCAATTGCCTTTGGCGGTTACCTGCGCGTCTATCTGCCGCCATTTTCAGCAACCCTAACCTCCCACGTTCCTGTACTGTTAGCCATGCTGGCGGGACCAGCGGTGGCCGCCATGGTGGGGGTTGGCTCTGCCCTCGGTTTTCTCCTCGTGCTCGGCCCTGTGGTTGCCGCCCGGGCGGCTGTTCATATGTTGGTCGGTGCGATTGGTGCGATGCTTGTTCAGCAGGGGAGGAGCTTTAGATTTGCTCTCCTTTTTACCGCTCCGCTCCACAGCGTGTTTGAAGCCCTGGTGGTCCTGCACTTTGGCTTTACTTCTTACGAGGCCTTGATCATTGTCGGGGTGGGTACGTTCTTACACCATCTAGTAGATGCTACCATCGCCTTGGCGGTGGTCGCAAGCCTAAAGGTAAGCGGCTTGATCAAAGCTCGAGGACCTCTTCCCCACTAGAACCAATGGATATACCATTAACGTTATAAAAGGAGCGCCGGAATAATCCGGCGCTCCTTTGCTCACGAGGACTTATTCGGGTTTCGGTGCACCCACCGGGCAAACATCGGCACAGGAGCCGCAATCAATGCATTTCTCCGCATCGATAACGTAGATGTCGCCCTCGCTGATAGCCTCTACCGGGCACTCCGGTTGGCAAGCACCGCAAGCAATACACTCTTCTCCGATCTTGTAAGCCATATCCGTCACCTCCATCTCAAATTGTTACCAGAAACGGAACCAGCATGCAACTCCGCCAGGCTCCGTCCTTAATAACCAGTATATAGATTCTAACCTGTGCTGCAAAATCCTCTTTCCTCAGCAAGTTTTTTCTCCCCACGGCCCGGTTCTAAAGAAGTAGTCACTTGGCCTGTAGCAGAAGAGCATCATGGTCTTCATCGACATCCGTGGGATCCACATGAACAACCACAGTGCCCCCAATCCTGGTACGAATCTCGCCTTCCACCAGCACAGCCAGCTGGTGGGCCCAGGCAAAACTAACATCCTGATCAACAACAATGTGGAGTGAAACGGCCTTAAGAGCGCCATAGTCGTGCACGGCGACATCATGCACTCCCAGTACTCCCTCTACACCCAAGGCCAGAGCAACAATCTCCTCTACCAGATCGGGTGTTGGGGCTTCGCCCATCAGAATGCTGCCCGCAGAACAGCCCAGCTGCCAAGCAGTGTAGATGATGAGACCCGATACAATAAGGCCAAACACAGCGTCTACGCTAGGGTACCCATATCTCGCAGCAATCATAGCTATGGCCACCAAGAAGGATGCTATTGCATCGCTCCTGTGATGCCAAGCATCGGCCAGGATAGCGGAGGAGGCAGAACGCTGGCCCAAGTCCACAGCAATGCGCGCCATAACCTCTTTAGCCACTCCCGAAAATAGCATGATCACTCCAGCCAGAACACTGCCACTGACATTGTTCCCATGGAGAAGCCTGCTAATGGAACTGCGCGCAAATTCCACTCCCACCAAGGCCAGCAAGAGAGCTATCACTAGCGTCGCAACAAATTCTATCCTGCCGTGACCAAAAGGATGCTCTTTGTCGGGACTCTTGCGCGCCGTATGAAAACCCACTATAACAACAGCCGAGGTAATAACATCGGACAAGGTGTGCACAGCATCTGCCAGTAAAGAAACACTGTTTAAGGCATAACCTAGAAAGAACTTGACGGCAGACAATAGCAGGTTGCCAATGATGCTAAACCAGCCCTCAAAAAAACCATACTTGGCTCTAACTTCCGGATCCGCCGGGTTAGTTTCCCCGTGGATAAAACGCGCCAATAACCAGTCGGTAAGTCGGCGGATCATAGCCTTTCTCCTTTCCCTTTTAAGGTTACCCAAGCACTGAAAAAAACACTTGTGGAGCTTTTTAGTCCCACAAGTGTTCCACTTGCTGCACCCAAGGTGCCCGGCTAACCACACATTCTAGTTGGTTGCCTGATCTGTTTTGAATTATATCAGAATAGGCCCGGTAACGCAACTACCAACGACGCAAACCGGAGTTTCAGTTTTTGTTTCTACGCTGTTACACCTATGCTATAATAGACTATAAAAAACCCTGCCCGATGGGAGGCACTGGCTATGCCGGATGCAGGCCGCATTGCAACCTTTCTCTCCTTTAATCCAAGCAAAACTCCGTTCTACAGTTCTCGCACTATTGGCGAAGGTAAAGTAGGCGGCAAGGCACGCGGACTGCTCTTTGCCCATGAGATCCTGCTCCAGAGTTCCAATCCAATTCTCACACAGGTGTCCATCCCAGAAAGTTACTTCCTGGCCACTGGCGTCTTTGACGCATTCCTGGCAATTAATGACTTACAGGGTTTTGCAGAAAGCGGACGCGATTACACCGAGATTGAGGCCGCTTTCCTGCGCGGCTCCTTCTCAGTTGAGGTGCGCGAAAGACTGGGTCACCTGCTTAGAGAATTTGACTGCCCCCTGGCAGTGCGTTCCTCTTCGCTCTTAGAAGACAACCTCAAGTACTCCTTTGCAGGAAAATACTTGACTACCTTTGTCTCTAATCGGGGCGACCTTGAAACCCGTCTGGCCGCTCTGGAACAAGCGGTGAAACGCGTCTTGGCCAGCACTTTCGCGCCCAATGCCGTTGAGTACCGTCGCAAACACGGACTCCATGGCGATAAGATGGCTGTCCTTATACAACGATTGGTCGGTAAAGACCGCGGTGGATATTTTTATCCCGAAACAGCCGGCGTCGGCTTTTCAAAAACTACCGGCGCTGGACCGAACGGATTAAGAAAGAAGATGGCGTAGTACGCCTGGTATTCGGCTTGGGCACTCGATGTGTCGGCCGTGAATACGCACGCACCTTCTCCCTAACCAACCCAGAACTGCGCCCCGAGGGCCATAACCCGCGGGAGATCGCCAAGTACTCTCAGGAGCGCTTTGACTCAGTGGATCTCACCTCTGGCGAACTCAAGGTTTTTAACATTAACCAACGACCCGACATCCCGACTTACCACCCTAACTT
>JAAYHG010000302.1 GCA_012735455.1 Bacillota bacterium | reverse complement strand
TATAAAAATTAAATTTACCGACGATGCTATAGACGAAATTGCGAGAACGGCCACCATTGTTAACGAACAAACCGAGAACATTGGGGCCAGGCGCCTGCACACGATTCTGGAAAAGGTGCTAGAGGAAATATCTTTTGCTGCTGGGGAGAGCGGTCCTCAGGAAGTAGTGATTGACGCAGCTTATGTGCGTAGTCAGCTGGAGAGCATTGTGAAAAATAGGGACCTTAGTCAGTACATCCTGTAAATGAATTGAGTAAAAGAATCAGAGGAGGAGTCTGTTGTGAGACTGCTAGAAAAAACCCGTAGCCTAAACCGCCTGCTGCAGAAGTCTGCGGGGCACCCAGTTGATTTTGATGAAATCTGCCGAGTGCTTAGCGATCTTATCCAAGGTAACGTTTACGTGGTAAGTAGGCGCGGCAAGATTCTAGGCCACGCTTTAAAGCAGGACTACCACTGTGATGTGCTGGAAGCGGATGTGCTCAAGGCCGAGAAGTTTCCCGGTGATTTCAATGATCGCCTACTGCGTGTTCTAGATACCACCACCTTTAAGCAGGAAGCAGGCCACTGCGTGTTCGATAGTGAAATTGGCTGCCTCTTTGCCGAACAAGAGCTTTCAATCGTACCTATCAATGGTGCTGGTGAGCGTCTGGGATCTTTGATTGCGGCCAAATTCGAGCAGCCATTTGGAGAAGAGGATTTTGTTCTTGTTGAATACGGTGCTACAGTGGTGGGCATGGAGATTCTGCGCTCAAAGAGCGAAGAGATTGAAGAAGAGGCCAGAAAGAAGGCTGCAGTGCAGATCGCACTGGGGACCCTGTCTTACTCTGAGCTGGAGGCCGTAGTTCATATCTTTGAGGAATTGGATGGTACAGAAGGGCTCTTAGTAGCGAGTAAGGTGGCGGACCGTGTTGGAATCACCCGTTCCGTCATAGTCAATGCTCTGCGGAAGTTCGAAAGCGCCGGTGTCATTGAGTCTCGCTCTCTAGGGATGAAGGGGACCTACATCAAGGTCCTTAACGATCGCCTCTTGGACGAGCTTAAGAAAATAAAGTAGCAAGTACGCTGATTTCGACCCCCTTCGTCAGGGGGTTTCTTTTTTTGTCGTTTTTTGGGAGCATATTTCTGGAAATTAGAGGTACGAAGGCAGGAATTTGGATAAACGTGGCGAAAAAGGAAGATCAAAGTTTATGGAGGCGGGAGGTGGGAGTATGACTTTACCAGTCTTCAAAGATAAGGTTCTTGAGCAAATGGCGCTGGGGCTAGACTGGGCCTCTGCTAGGCAACGTGCGTTGGCCCATAATTTGGCCAACGTCGATACCCCAGGCTTCAAGAGGATGGATCTCCTTTTCCCGGAGGCCCTCCTCCAAGCAGGCAAGCGACTTGGGTTGGCCGCCACACAACCCGGTCATTTTGGGGCCACGGGCACCAACACCATGAAACTTACTCGTGAAACAGGCACGATCCAGCGCAACGATGGTAACAATGTGGACGTTGAACTTGAGACTGCAGAGATGGTTAAGAATGCGCTCTACTACAATGCTATTATCAGTCGGGCGTCAGGACATATTAGAAACCTACGCATGGTGATTAGCGAAGGGAGGCGTTAGGGATGTTCAGTAGCTTTAACATTTCTGCTTCTGGCCTCACGGCCCAAAGGCTGCGCCTGGATGTAATCGCTAACAACCTGGCCAACGCCGAGACAACCCGTACGGCGAATGGTGGTCCCTACCGGCGGCAGGTGCCTTTATTTGCGAGCCGGGAACAGGGTTCTTTTGTTGAGTATCTCGGCTCGGCTTTAGGCCAGCCTACTGCTGCTGGGGTGCGTGTGGTGGGCTTAGTTTATGACAGATCACCGCTCCGTCGCGTTTATCAGCCCGGACACCCTGATGCTGATGAAACCGGTTATGTACTGTACCCGAACATAAGCGTGGTGGCCGAGATGGTGGACATGATATCCGCTAGCCGGTCTTATGAGGCAAATGCTGCGGCTTTCAACGCCGCCAAGGGTATGGCGTTGCAGGCGCTAGAATTGGGTAGGAGGTAACGGCCGATGGTGCCTATAGGGAGGATTACCGCGGCTAGTGTAGAGGACAGCTTGGGTTTGAGTGCTGCTTCCGGCAAACCTGAACAGGGATTCAGGGACCTCTTAGCCGCTTCTTTGAACGAGGTCAATCGTTTGCAGCTTGATGCTGAAGACAAAACGCGGCAACTAATCAGTGGTGAAGACATTGAGTTGCATCAGGTGATGTTGGCAGCTGAAAAGGCTAGTCTTGCTTTGGAACTAACTCAAACCCTGCGCAACAAGGTTATTGAGGCGTATCAGGAAATAATGCGGATGCAGGTATAGAGGCGTGAGGTGGTTGGAATGGAAGCTGTCTCT
>JAAYHG010000301.1 GCA_012735455.1 Bacillota bacterium | reverse complement strand
TATCAATACTAGTCCAAAAGTGAGTTTCTCGCCAGGATCGTATTGGGTGCGATCCTCTAAGGGGGGTTCAAATACGAAAGGTCGTGGAATGCTTTCATACTTGGTTAACGCAGTTGATCCTTCTGGTGGAGCAGATTCAAAAACACGGGCGTAGGGACAGTTTTCCTTCACTAAGCAATCCTTACAGTTCTCCTCATTATGTCGGGCACAGGTAAGGCGACGGAAGGTAGATCCAAAAGCCCCGCGGAGGGTAGAACCTTTGAAGGCAGGAAGATTTAGGCCAAGAGGGCCGACTTCTAGAGTTATTTCATAGGAAGCAATTTTAAGAGCGGGTAGGGTAAACATGAAGTCACCTCAAAACAAGTCATTATCACTGGCAAATAAGTAATTCCTCTAACTTGTCTCAAGTTCCTGCTAGATTTGCAGAAGAACAACTATTTACCTTTGATTTTACCATGGCAGCCCCGTCAAATACGGACTGGGTAATATTTTTATTTACGATACGGACAGGGTGGGCTTAGATGGGCTGATTGGGCACGCCCTGTTGGAAGGGGAGGGGTGAATGGGTTCTGTTTTTTCGACAAAAAAGGACGTCACTTAGGTTTTGAGATGACAGGGGCCAGAATTTATACCAGGATTATTGACTTGTGATCAGAACCTGGGTATACTAATAAAGAGCATATGTGCATAACGAAACTGAAACCTCCGCAGATTGTTCCCAGAGGGCGTGACCGTGCCGCGGGTTGCGTTGCACGGGGTGCGGGCATATGTCTTTGGGGCCTATGGTAGGGGAGGTGTTTATAACGCAGGAGGGAGTTGATGCCAATTCGACTGGTGTGTCTTGATTTAGATTGCTGATAAAAACGCACGAAAGGAGTGGGTTGCAATGCCGTGTGGCGATGGAACGGGACCTTTGGGTTATGGACCTATGACGGGAGGGCGGATTGGTTTTTGTGCCGGTTACTGGGGTCCGGGGTGCTTTTATCCCGGTGGCTATCGCGGTTTTGGCCGTGGCTTTCGCAACAGGCACTGGGCTTGGGCCACTGGGATGCCCCGCTGGGGCAGGCCCTGGGGCTGGGCTGCTCAGCCGGTGCAAGAAACCGAGGCACTTCGGGCTGAGGCTAAGTTCTTGGAAGAAGAGTTGGCTGCCATAAAACAGCGGTTGGCGGAACTTGAAGGCCCTTCTGGAGAAAAAAGAGAAGAAAAGTAGCCCGGGGGTTTGTTGAGAAGGGTGGGATTTGATGAAGGTGGCAATTACGGCCCAAGGAAGCTCGTTGGATGCGGCTCTGGCCCCGCGTTTTGGTCGTTGCCAGTATTTGCTGCTGTGTAATACGGCAGGTGGTGATTGGCAGGCTGTTCCGAATCCGGTGGCTTCACAGCCAGGCGGGGTGGGGATTGCCATGGCCCAGTATCTGACCAAAGAAAAGGTGCAGGCGCTAATTACTGGTAATTTGGGTCCCAATGCGGCCAGAGCCCTAGCGGCAGCTGGGATTGGGGCTTATATAGCGCAGGGAGGGTCAGCAACCGCTGCTTTGCAAGCCTTTGTCGAGGGAAGACTGGAACAGGTAACAGGGCCTACTGTGAGTGCGCACAGCGGGATGTAAGAAAGAGTGACGACCGGCGCTGGGGCAAAGTGCTCTTGCCCTGGCGCCTTGGTAAACCATCTTGGTTTGGACAAGACCCTTACATATAGATGAGGAGGGCAATGCAGTGAAGATTGCAGTAGCAAGTCAAGGAAATATGGTTTCGCCTCACTTTGGACACTGCCCAGAGTTTTCCCTATACGAGACCGAGAATGGAAGCGTTGTGAAGAAGACAGTTATTCCTAACCCGGGGCACCGGCCAGGGTTTCTTCCTCGTTTCTTAGCCGAGAAGGGTGTCAACTGCATCATTGCAGGTGGAATGGGTCCGGCGGCGGTGGACTTGTTTCACCAACACGGTATAGAGACGGTGATTGGTGCCTCGGGTTCTGTGGACAAGGTAGTATCGGACTACCTATCCGGAAGCCTGGCTGTAGGAGAGAGTGCCTGTCACCATTAGGCGGGGAGTGAAGTGGATGCAAGTGGCGGTGGCGAGCGGCAAGGGTGGGACTGGTAAGACAACTGTGGCAGTTAATCTGGCCTACGTTTTAGCTCAGGAAATGCCAGTTGAGCTTTTGGACTGCGATGTGGAGGAGCCCAATGCACATCTTTTCTTGCATCCGACACTGAACGAGATGCACGAGGTTAAAATTCTCGTTCCTGAGGTAGAGCGGAGCCGTTGCCGGGGTTGTGGCCGGTGTGCAGAGGCCTGTGCCTTTAACGCTATTGCGGTTCTGGGCGATAAGGCCCTGGTTTTCCCGGAGCTGTGCCACGGCTGTGGCGGTTGTGTCCGGGTTTGCCCTGCCCAGGCACTGCGGGAAGAGCCACGGCGCCTAGGGGTTATTCAAAGTGGCAGCAGCGGGCCAGTAAGTTTCGTTCAGGGCAGACTGGATGTAGGAACGCCGCTCGTGGTACCGGTAGTTCATGCTGTAAAGGAACAGTCCAGAGAGAAGGTGACAATCCTCGATGCGCCCCCAGGGACCTCCTGCCCTGTTGTGGCCACCCTCACCGGGAGCGATTATGCTATCCTTGTTACGGAACCATCGCCATTTGGTCTGAATGACCTCAAACTTGCGGTGGAACTGGTACGAGAACTCGGTATTCCACATGGCGTTGTCCTGAACCGAGCGGGCCTGGGCACGGAAGAGGTGCAAGAATACTGCCACCACGAGGGGATACCCATTCTCCTGCGGATCCCCTTTGACCGGCGCTTTGCCGAGACCATTGCCCACGGGCGCCTTCTGGTGGAGGATTTCCCTGACTGGCGTGGAGAATTCCGTGCCTTGTGGGATAGGGTGCAAGGGGGCCTGAAGGTGTGAAACAACTACTTATCCTGAGTGGTAAAGGTGGAACTGGGAAGACTACGGTAGCGGGTGCTTTTGCAGCTTTGGCCAGCGATAAGGTGCTGGCTGACTGTGATGTGGATGCCGCCGATCTTCACTTGATCCTGGCACCGGAGCGGGTAGAAACACACGACTTTAGTGCTTTACCCAAGGCGAAGATAGATCCGGTCCTTTGCAGCGGGGGCGGCATGTGTGCCGAGGTGTGCCGCTTTGGCGGGGCGCAAAGAGAGGCCGAGGGCAAGTACCGTATTGACCAGTTCGTATGTGAGGGGTGCCGGGTTTGTGTTTCTGTTTGCCCTAGCGGTGCTATCAGCCTGCCGGACAGGTTGGCAGGTCAGTGGTTCATTTCGACAACCCGCTTTGGGTCCTTGGTGCATGCTCGTTTGAAACCGGGAGAGGAGAACTCCGGTAAACTTGTGGCGCAGGTGCGCAAAGCGGCAACAGAGTTAGCAGAGAAAGAGGGGAAAAACCTAATCATTATTGATGGTCCACCAGGTATTGGCTGCCCGGTGATTGCATCGCTGACAGGTGTGGATCTTGTTTTGGCTGTTACGGAACCCACGGTAGCTGGACAGCACGATCTGGAGCGCCTACTGAAGCTTTCCCGTCACTTCAATATTGACCTGCAAGTAGTTATCAATAAGTGGGATCTAGCTCCAGGTGCCAGCGATGCCATTGAGCGTTATGCTGACCGAGAGGGTACAACCGTGATCGGTCGTATTCCGTTTGACGCCGGGCTTGTGGAGGCCACAGCAGCGGGTTTACCCTCCGTAGAGGGGAGGCGGGGCCCCGGCGCCGAGGCTATCGTCTCCCTCTGGGAAAAGGTCAGCCACAGGCTGGGTGTGTAAAGGGGGCGGGATAGCACCAAACGGGCTGCATGTGAATAGGATGAGGCAGCCAAAAGGTGAAAAGACCAGCGAGGAGGTTTTGAAACTTGGCTGCCAAAGGCAGGATTAAGAAGGTTTTCCCTGGGTGCAATACTCCGGAGGGGTTTTACTCCTTTTACGACTACATTATTCCGCCCGATGCAACCCGCATCTTGATCATCAAAGGTGGTCCGGGCGTAGGCAAATCAACCTTTATGCGCTACATTGCCAACGCCATGGTAGAGCGCGGTTTTGACGTTGAGCTCCATTGTTGTTCTTCTGATAATGGCGCCATAGACGGGGTGGTGTTTCCACAGATAGGAGTAGCGCTTATGGATGGAACTGCGCCCCATGTGGTTGACCCTAAGACGCCAGGTGCGGTGGATGAGATAGTGCATTTTGGCCAGTACTGGGATGAGGAAAAGATTCGTGCCCACAAGGGGGAGATTATGGCCTGTAACCGCGAGATCAGCCGGCGCTACGCCCGGGCCTATCGCTTTTTGAAGGCGGCGCGGCTTATCTACGAGGACTGGGAACAAGCTAATATTGAGGGCATGAACTTTGGACTGGCCAATCAAAAGGCCGATGCCATTATCCGCGAGATTCTGGACGACATCCCGGTGACAGCGCAGGTGGGGTGTGATCGGCACTTGTTTGCGCGTGCCATTACGCCGGACGGCATGGTGGATCACCTTGAGACGGTCATCGGCCCATGCGAAAGGAAGTATGTGATTGTCGGCAAACCGGGCACAGGTAAGTCTGTACTCATCGAGAAGGTGGGGCGGGCGGCTCTGGAGCGCGGCTTCTTTGTAGAGATGTATCATTGTCCACTCAACCCTAATAAGGTGGAACATGTGGTTATCCCGCAGCTCAATGTGGCCCTTACCAAGTCCATTGAACCGCACCTTTATGTGGCTGGGCCGCAGGATGTTATTGTGAACATGGATGAGGGTCTTGATCCTGCTGTGGAAAAGAAGTACACAGGTTTGGTCCAAGAGGACAAGGAGATGTTCTTTAGTCTTTTTGAACGGGCAATTTCCTTTATTGGCGAAGCCAAGGTGCTGCATGACAAGGTAGAAACCTACTACGCCCCCTATATGGATTTCGAGGCCCTTGCTCGGCTAAGGGAGCACACCCTGGAGCGGGTCTTGGGTTATGCCAAAGAGGCAAAGTGGCAGCACGCGTGCAAACCATAGAAGAAGTTCCAGAGAGAAAGCCCCGGGGTACGACCCTGGGGCTTCAGTTGTGCCTTGCCGCGGCCTCTTTTTTCTGCCCGCCAGCGAGCAGGAAAAGGGTATGGCTATGCGGAATCAATAAAATACTCGGTGAGTGGAAAGAGGTGTGATTATGGGCAGAATCGGGCAACCAGAGCTGGTCACGCCCATCGCCAGCGTGTTCACCGGGGATGAAACACTGTTTATGCCTGTACATCTGGCGCTCGCGGAGCGACTAGGGCCAGTAGTGTACGTGAGTGAGTTATTGCCCTTCGATACCACGAACTACTATGCACCGGAGATGGGGGAGGGGCTGAAACGGCGCATCTTTGCTTTTCGGAACCTGCTCGATCCGGCGGAACTTCCCGCCCTCAAGCGCTGGACAAATGAACTGGAAGAGCAGTATGCTGTCCAGGGTCGGCGGCGGGTGAATATAGATTCGGGTTATGTTAGCCTGGCCAAACTGGTCCTGGCCACCACCAAGGATAACATTCATCGTATTTACTTGGGTCAGGGGATTTATGCCGAGGTGACTCTGCGCTACCGTGCCGGGCACTTTGAACCCTGGCCCTGGACCTATCCGGATTACGCCAGTCCTCCTTACCTCAAGATTGCCGAGGAGATACGAGAGCTTCACAGAAAGTTGCTGCGGGCGGTTCCGGGAGTGAAGGATAAAAGGTAGCGACACGGAATAGAAGTCTAAGAAGTGAATGAGAGAAGGGAAGTTGTATAGTGGCAGCTTTGTGGAAGCTCGGAGCTACTGCGCTCTTGATTGTGGTCTTGATCTCACGGCGGCTTAAACTGGCTACAGTTATGTTAGTAGCTTCGGTGTTTCTCGGACTGATTTTTGGTCTTCCTCCCCTGGCTGTGGTGAAGAGCATGTGGGTGGGCCTGAGCTCTTGGGAGACAATTAACCTGTTGTTGATTTTGTCCGCGGTAATGCTCCTGGAGACCTTTATGTCCGAGACAGGGAGCATGCAGCGCATGGTAGACCGGGCCAGGGAGGCCTTTAGGGACCCGCGCCTAGCTGTAGCGGCTTTGCCCGCTTTTATCGGTATGTTACCTTCGGCCGGCGGGGCCGTCTTTTCCTGTCCCATGGTGGACCAGGTGGGGGAAAGCTTAGGTCTTTCACCGGAGCGTAAGGCATACATCAACTACTGGTACCGGCACCTCTTTGAGTATTGGCTACCCCTCTATCAGGCAGTGGTACTGGCCGCCAGCATTTTAGTGATACCGACGGGCACTCTTATTCGTTATCTTTTGCCTTTTACCGCTTTCATGGCCGGTGTAGGTG
>JAAYHG010000300.1 GCA_012735455.1 Bacillota bacterium | reverse complement strand
GATATGGTAACACCGGCATCAGGCAGTGTCAATACCAAAAACGAACATTTATAATCTTATACTATCCAAAGTTCGCATCTCGTGGGGTAGGCTTGTCCGGCTGGTGCAACCAGGCCAGGTGGTTTGTAGGTCCATGCCCGTTGCCCAGCGGCACCGCTGCACGGATGGCAGCTGCAATAAAATCCTTTGCCTGCTGCACAGCAGCGGGTAGCGCCAGCCCCTGCGCTAATCCTACGGCCAGTGCCGCAGAAAAGGTACAGCCGGTGCCGTGGGTGTTCTTGGTCACATAGCGCTCACCCGGAAACTCCCAGAAAGTACTCCCGTCATAGAGGAGGTCTAGGGGTGGGCCACTCAAGTGTCCGCCTTTAACCACAGCGGCCCGCGCGCCCAACTCCACCAAGCAGCGTGCCGCATCGCGCATCCCCTCTACACCCTGAATACCGATCCCTGTCAGCACCTCTGCTTCAGGCACATTAGGAGTTATAACCGCCGCCAGGGGCAGGAGTTCTCGTTTGAGGGCCTGCTGTGCTTCTTTCTGCAGAAGGGGTGCCCCGCCCTTGGCTATCATAACCGGGTCCACCACCAGTCTATTCAGGTCATGCTCTTTTATCTTTGTGGCCACAACAGTGATAATCTCAGCCGAAAAAAGCATACCTGTCTTAGCGGCATCGGCGCCGATGTCGGTAAGAACAGAGTCAATCTGTGTCGCCACCGCTTCCGGACTCAGGGGAAAGATACCCTGTACGCCAAGGGTGTTTTGCGCCGTAACAGCGGTAAGAGCACTCATGCCGTAGGTACCCAAAACGGTGAAGGTCTTGAGATCAGCCTGGATACCAGCTCCACCACCAGAATCCGAACCGGCAATAGTCAAAAGACGCTTTAAACCCATCTTTATCCTCCTTTTCTTGCGGACCCTGCCCGGGGTAGACCTGAAAGAAAAAACCGTCTTTCGCAAGGAAAGGCGGTTGGGGACACACCACTTCCCTACGCTGGCATTACCCAGATCAGGTTCAAGGGTCGAGGGATACCCCTCTCTCAGCCCTTTCGGCTCCCCTAGCGGTCCAATACTAGATTGCTGCCTTCATTATAAGCTTAATGGCTGTGCCTTACAAGCCGAAGCGAGCATAGATCTCGTCTACATGGCGCAGGTGGTAGCGGTAATCAAACAGCCCGTCAATCTCCGCTGGAGTAAGGTAAGCCAAGATGCGTTCATCCACGAGAACACGTTCCTTAAAGCTTCCGCCCTCGTGCCAGGTGGCCATGGCCTGCTCCTGCACCCATTCATAGGCGTCGCTACGGCTGACTCCCTTGTCGATGAGGGCCAGAAGGAGTCGCTGGGAGTAAACCAGCCCGCCGGTGCGCTCCAAGTTGGCCCGCATATGCTCTGGATAGACGATGAGGTTTTCCATGATGGTGGTAAACTGGCGCAACATGAAGTCTAGAATCAAAGTTGAGTCAGGGATAATTACCCGCTCCACTGAGGAATGGCTGATATCTCGCTCGTGCCACAAATTCACGTTGTCCATGGCGGCGTGGGCATTGCCTCTCAATAGCCGCGCCAAACCAGCAATGCGCTCGCAGTTTACCGGGTTGCGCTTGTGAGGCATGGCGGACGATCCCTTCTGACCCTTGTGAAACGACTCTTCCACCTCTAAAACCTCTGTGCGCTGAAGTCCGCGAATCTCAGTGGCAAACTTCTCCAGCGAGCTTCCCGCCAGGGCCAAGGACATAAGATACTCTGCGTGCCGGTCCCTCTGTAGGATCTGGGTGGAAACAGGGGCTGGTTTTAAACCCAGGTGTTCACATACGTAGGCCTCCACCCGCGGATCCACATTGGCGTAAGTACCTACAGCCCCAGAAATCTTGCCCACGCTCACGGTCTCTACCGCCCGGGCCAGACGTTCCCGCGCCCGTTCCATCTCTGCGAACCAAAGCAGTAGTTTCAGGCCCCAGGTGATGGGCTCGGCGTGCACGCCGTGGGTACGTCCGATCATCACTGTGTCCTTGTGTTCCACGGCTTTTTCTTTTAGTACGTCTTGCAGACGCTCTACGTCGGCCAACAGTAATTCCCCGGCTTCTTTCATCTGCAGGGCCAGACCGGTGTCCAACACGTCGGACGAGGTAAGGCCGCGGTGGATATACTTACCCTCTTCGCCAATTCGTTCCGCCACGCACTCAACAAAGGCAGCCACGTCATGGCGTGTCACCCGCTCAATCTCCTTAACCCGCTCCACATCAAAGCCGGCCCGCTCCTGAATGACGGCTACCGCTTCCCGGGGAATCTCACCCAGCTCAGACATGGCCGCGCAGGCCAGTACCTCTACCTTGAGCCACTGCTTCATTTTGTTCTCTTCGGTCCAAATCCGGGCCATCTCCGGATAGGTATAACGATCGATCATACCATGGTCCCTCCCTGAAGGTTCACGCCCTCTTCCTTCAGCTTTCTGTCCTTAGCATCCACGTCAGCCGCCAGCCTCTCCCGGTACTCTTCTAGGCGCTGGCCCATATTCTCGTCAGCCGTTGCCAAACAGGCCAGCGCCAGAAGCGCCGCGTTCTTGGCCGCACCGATACCAACGGTCGCCACAGGAATGCCGCTGGGCATCTGCGCCATGGACAGAAGGGCGTCCACACCACCTAAGGTCCCAACGGCCACCGGCACCCCAATAACAGGCAGAGTCGTGTGAGCCGCAAGTACGCCCGGCAGGTGAGCAGCCAAGCCCGCCACAGCAATAATGACCTTAATGCCCCGTGCCCGCGCTTCCCGGGCGTAGCGGCTGGCACGCTCGGGTGTGCGGTGGGCAGACGCAATGGTGAGCTCGCTGGCCACCCCAAACTCAGCCAATACCTTTTCTGCCTGTCGGCCCAAAGGGAGGTCTGAGTCGCTGCCTAACACGATACCTACCAAAGGCTGTGTCATTTTTTCTCCTCTCCTTCCTTACCTGCCCAGCCCGCTACTCCCACTCGATGGTAGCAGGTGGTTTTGAGGTAATGTCGTACACCACCCTGTTCACGTGGGGCACCTCACCAACAATGCGGGTGGCTATGCTCCCCAGTACTTCGTAAGGCAGGTGCACCCAGTCGGCCGTCATTCCATCTATACTCTCCACAGCACGAATGGCTACGGTATGCGCGTAGGTGCGTTCGTCACCCATGACACCCACACTTCTGATGTCTGGCAGCACGGCAAAGGCCTGCCAAATTTCGCGCTCCAGTCCGGCAGCGGCAATCTCTTCCTGAACAATAGCGTCAGCCTGGCGCAAGATAGCGAGCTTGTCCGCTGTTACCTCACCCAGGATGCGAATCGCCAGCCCGGGACCTGGAAATGGCTGTCGCCACACCAACTCGGCAGGCAGACCCAGTTCCTCCCCCAGGCGTCGTACCTCATCCTTGAACAGCTGACGCAGTGGTTCTATCAACTTCAGATCCATATCTTCAGGCAGACCGCCCACATTGTGGTGCGACTTAATGGTGGCCGCGGTGGGTGTGCCGCTCTCAATAACATCAGGGTACACCGTCCCCTGAACTAAGAAGTCCACCTGGCCCAACGCCCGGGCCTGTTCCTCAAACACACGGATGAATTCTTCCCCAATAATCTTGCGCTTTCGCTCCGGGTCCGTCACCCCCGCAAGGCGCTTCAAGAAACGCTCCCGTGCGTCCACGTGCACGAGTTTAAAGCCTCGCTGGCGGAAGGTACTCATCACCTGCTCGGCCTCCCCCTGGCGCAGTAGACCATGGTCCACAAAGACGCTGGTAAGCTGGTCCCCCACCGCCTTGTGCACTAAGGTCGCTGCCACAGAAGAATCTACCCCACCGCTGAGGGCACAAATAACCTTACCGACTCCCACCTTGGCCCGCACCTCGGCAATCACCTGTTCGGCAAAGGAGCCCATGTCCCACATGCCCGACAGGCCACAGACATCAAAGAGAAAGCGCCTGATCAGAGCTGTTCCCTTGGGCGTATGGCCCACCTCGGGATGAAACTGAACCCCAAACAGCCTTTTTTGTCTATCAGCCATGGCTGCCACCGCTGTGGTGGCCGTATGGGCCAAGATGGTGAAGCCTGGCGGTGGTGTCTCAACCTCCACCCCGTGGCTCATCCAGACCTCTTCTTCCTCTTCCCAGTCCTGAAGGATCACGCCAGGATCATCCACATACAACTTCGTACCGCCATACTCACGCCGCTCCGCGCGGGCCACCTGCCCGCCCAAGAAGTAGGCCATAAGTTGATGCCCATAGCAGATGCCGAGTACCGGCACCCCGAGTTCCAGAATACCCGGATCGCACTTGGGGGCACCCGGGGCATAGACAGTGGCCGGACCGCCGGAAAGGATAATGCCCCGCGGCTGACGCGCCTTGATCTCCTCAAGGG
>JAAYHG010000299.1 GCA_012735455.1 Bacillota bacterium | reverse complement strand
TTCCACGCCACGTGAGGCGCAGCATGCGATTTGTTTTTGTTGAGCGAATGGACCAGGTCCTATCTGTGGCCCTGTTACCGCGCCCAGTCTCGGAAGAGCTCGAAGATCATGCTGCAATTGCGGACAAGGGAGAAGAAGTCACCCAGCAGCCGTCAGCATCAACGTACTTGTTGTAAGAAAGGTTAAGCCCGGGACGACCCGGGCTTAACCTTTTCCTGTTAGCACCCGTTCAAGGTACGTGAAGCTTACCTCGAATAAGGGCGATGGCCAGGACGAGCGCCGGTAGCAATAACGCGAAGGGCAAAGTATAGAGCGGGTAGATGGTACTATAGAATTCCTCCACTTGGGCGAAGTTTTCATAGATGAGGACAGAGAGGCAGGTCATGAGGATAGCAAAAGGCAAAACCAAGACCCGGTAATCTTTCAGGCCAAGTAGCTGAGCGCTGCCCAGGCATACAACGTATAGGAGTATGGCCAGCTTCAAGAAGCCCCCAAAGGTCCAGATTAAGATAATCAAGGGCTCCAGGCGTTGAAAGAAATCCCCCAAATCAATTTGTTCCACTGCCGTCAAGGAAGGGAAAGTGAGATGAGCGATCTCGTAGGGGCCGAGCACCACTAAGTTGCGTACATAGGTGACACTAAGCAACACTGCCACGAAAGCCATGGTTACCAAGGTATACCGTCGCATACTTCGAGAATCGTTGAGATGCGGGAAGACAAAGCCAAAAACCACTGCCTCGCTAAAAGGAAAGGCGAAAGACAAGAAAGCGCCCCGCAGAAGGTTGAGCCACCCGCTGCCGAGAATAGGCTTTAGATACTGCCAGTGTACAAGATTTGGCGTGGACAATGTCAGTACATTGAGGCTCATCACAAAGAGTACCAGCCAAGGTGTTAGTATCTCTGCCAACCGACTAATGCACTCCACTCCGCTTCGGACGCTGCTGGCGGCCAAGAAGACTATTGCCGCGGAAAAAACCAGGATCGGAGTCTCCGGCATTAAAGCGGTGACATACATCTCGCTCATGTTGCGTGCCACACCGGCTCCCATATGCAGGAAGAGCCAGAAATAGAGTATAACAAGCGGCAGGCCGAGGAATTCTCCCAAGGTTTGCCGTATGTACGTTACAGGTGATTGGCGCCCAAATCTTTGTCCTAGGGCCAGCCAGATCAGAGCCGGTATCCCTGCAAGGAGTGCTCCCATGAGGACGGCCAGCCAACCATCCTGCTTGGCGGGCCCAACAGGTGTGAGTAAGGTAGAACGGCCGACAAGGTAAGCCGTTAGCAAGAAGGCAAATTGTTGCTGTGAGATCTGTCCTTCTTCCCTCACTGGAGCACCTCCGTACCATCTCCAGTGTTGTTCTTTGAGCCCTGCTTCTTACTCTTAAGGACGGTCACTAGCAAAAGAAATGAGGGCACGAGCACCTGGAGAGGCAAGGCAAAAACCGGATAGATTATAGAGTTGTTCTCGACCATGGGGCAGCAAAACTTTCGAAGAGCAGAATAGAAAGCGAGACCATGATGATACCTAGTGGGAACACCAGGGAACGGTAGTCAGGGAGGCCAAGGAATTCGGCAAGACCAAGGCTAAGGACCCAGTAGCAGAGACTTAGCTTAAGAAAACCGCCTAGGGTCCAGGTAAAGATGCCAACAACCTCTACACGGGTCAAAAAGTCACCCACGTTAACCTCCCGTAGCATGGACAGAGTAGTAAAGCTGGACCGGACGGTATCTATGCTCAGGACTGCACTGTCAAGAGTGGCGCTTAACATCAGCAATAGCCCGACAAAAATGGTGATTGACATTACCATCCGCCATGATTGCGTTGAATCAGGGTAAAAGGAAGCACATTGGCGAACAGTATTGTTTCTGCAAAGGGAAAAGTAAGGATGGAAAGTGTAGCTCTAAGAACAGGTTTAATGCCCCGATCCAAAACAGGGGTAAGGTGTTCCCAGTGAACCAAATTGGGTGTAGCCAGGATTAAGACATGGCTGATTAGAATTGCCAGCGCTATGAAGGGGAAAAAGAGCTCTGCCAGGCGCCCTATTATCTCGAGACCACTCCACACGCTTATGGCTGCCAAGAGGACTATAACCCCGGCAAAGACGAGGATTGGTGTCTCCGGCATCACCGCCGTAACGTACAGTTCACTGATTTTCCGGAGTACTAGAGCGCAGAGGTAAAGATAATACCAGAGGTAGAGCAGGGCTAAGGGTGCGCCCATATAGTGGCCAAGCGTGGCGAAGATGCCTTGGATAGTCGGCACTTCCAAGCGTTGAGTCAAGGCAAAACACAGCCAAGCAACGGCAAGGCCAGCTATCAAGGCGAACAGATAGGCCAACCAGGTGTCCCTGCCGGCTTGGGTAGTGGGTCTTATGATGGTGGAAGTACCGATAAGAAAGGAGCCCAACAGCGCTCCCAACTGCCACGACGAGATATGTCCCTCTTCCCGCAGCAGGTTTCCCCACCCTTCCCTAAGGTTTTCTTGCATCTACTAACATGCCCCCGGCCGGGCTACTTATTGAGTGATTGTGCATGAAAGGTCAATGTAGTGGCGATACTACACTGGAATAGCTAAGAATACTAAACACTCGAGGTTTACGGGGAGGAGGATGGATGTTTGCTGGTTTGTGGGAGCGACTATTCGCTAAAGAAGCTCACAACCAAGGGCTCGTTTCGGTCGAGCCGGAAACGGTCCTCACGGAGCTGGCCAGGGTCAGGCTTCCTCCCCAGTTAGATGCTGCGACAAGCTTAATTACAAAAGTGCTAGGGGGTTCCCCCGATATTATCCGCCGCGAGATAACGGTAGCTGGGGCCAGGCTCGCGGTTATCTATATAGAGGGACTAGCCGACAAGAGCGAGGTAGAACGGGTTCTGAACGGTCTGCTTATCCAGCGCCCGAAGGTGGAACAGGTCGGACTTGATCTGGGGAGTAGTCTCAAGCGCTGGCGTGAGGCAGGGCTGCCTGTGGGCGGAATCCGTTCCGGAAGCACCCTGGAAGATGTAGCCAAAGCTTTGTTAGATGGCGAAACCTGTCTCATGGGAACAGGTTGGGACGAAGTTCTGATTCTGGATACCACGGGCTGGGAGAATAGAGCCGTTGCTGAACCGGAGACGGAAGCGGCAGTGCGCGGTCCGCGGGAAGGCTTCATTGAAAACCTAAGTACAAACGTCTCGCTTATCCGGCGCCGTCTGCGGCACCCGAACCTGCGCCTGGAGGATTATACCGTTGGCGAACTCACACGTACAAGTGTGACTGCCCTCTATATTGAGGGCATAGCGAGAGAGAAGCTAGTGGACGAGGTAAGGCGGCGCCTGACACGTATCAAAATTGATGGTATTTTAGAGAGTTGCTATCTCGAAGAGCTCATCGAGGACGCCCCTTTTTCGCCTTTTCCTACCATCTTGAATACTGAGCGCCCGGATGTTGTTTGCGCGGCCCTGCTGGAGGGTAGGGTATGCATCTTAACGGATGGTACTCCTTTTGCTTTACTGGTTCCAGCTACTTTTCCAGTTTATATAATGACACCCGAGGACTATAACCAACGCTGGCCTGTAGCCGTTGGTATTCGGGTGATTCGGTATCTGGGGCTTTTCATTGTCCCTTCTCTCTATGTGGCCTTCACCACCTTTCATCAGGAGATGCTGCCGACACCGCTAGCGGTAAGCCTGTTCATGCAGCGGGAGCAGGTCCCCTACCCAGTATTGGTGGAGGCTGTTATCATGCAGACCACCTTTGAGATCCTCACCGAAGCTGGTTTACGATTGCCAAGGCCCTTGGGTCAGACGATTGGCATTGTGGGGGTATTGGTCATCGGCGAGGCAACAGTGCGGGCAGGACTCATCTCGGCAGCCATGGTTATTGTCGTTTCTGCTACAGCTATTGCTTCCTACACTATTCCGGTTTACGATATGACCCAGGCTATTCGTATACTACGCTTCCCAATGATCTTCTTAGCGGCAACGCTGGGACTGTTCGGCATACTGACGGGTTTGATCATAATTGCAATTCACCTGGTTTCTCTGCGGTCTTTCGGCGTTCCTTTCTTAGCCGGTTTTGCGCCCTTTGTGCGTCGTGCTCAGAGAGACATCATCTTCCGGGCTCCCTGGTGGGCTATGCAGACACGCCCAGAGCTGGTAGCATCGGACAACCGGGAACGCCAAGGACCAAACCTCAAGCCAAAGCCACCTGAGTCCACGAGCAGCGGTGCTAATGAGACGGAAGCGGAGGCCTTAGGCGGAGGGAACCCAACTGGAACTAATGGGAGGAAGCATCGGTGAACCCGAAGCTGCAGCAGCAAGCGTGAAGGAGGAAGGCCTGTGAAGCGCGTGGTATTGGTAGGCTTGATCCTGGCTATCCTGGCCACCTTGCTAACGGGCTGCTGGAGCCGCCGGGAGATTAACCAGTTAGCCATTGTCTCTTCTTTGGGCATTGATAAAGAAGGGGAAATATGGAGGCTCACGGCGGAAATCTTCCGGCCCCCTTCCGTCAGTAGCGAGGGAGGAGGTGGAGGTGGTAGTGGAGGGGGGGCGACAGGTTTGGATAGCCCGAGGGGAGGGTTATACCATCTTCCAGGCTGTTCGCGACATGGCCTTGAAGGTGCCGCGGCGTCTCTATTGGGCTCACTGTACGGCGGTGATTGTGGGCGAGCAGGCGGCCCGGTCCGGGCTTACGGCAATACTGGATTTTGGGGATCGGGACGCGGAACTAAGGCGAGGTACCAATATCTTGGTTGTTAGGGGCCGGGCAGAGGAGATAATTATTGAAAGTGAGGGTAGCTTGGAACAGACAGTAGGCATGGAGATAGTAGGCCTCAAGAAGGTGGCCAGCATTGACGGGCACTCCCGGGTGACCAGTATTCATGAGGTCTTGCTTGATTTAGCGGCTCCTGGGGCCGCTCCTTTCACAGGTAGTGTCGAGATCAAAGACAACCCTGCTCTTGTGGGCACAGATGCTGGTGGTGGCCAAGGAGGCGGTGCATCCAGTGGCGGCAGCAGCGGTGAAGGTCAGCCTACCAAGTTTCTTCGGCTGGCTGGGTTGGCTCAACTGCGGCATGACCGGCTCGCCGATTTTCTTGACCCAACTGAAGCCAGAGGGCTGTTATGGGTTCGTGGTGGCATTGCCAGTGGTATAATCAACGTCAAGAGTCCGTCGGACTTTAAGGGGCAACCTGCCTGGGTGGCGCTGGAAGTTCTTCGGGTGAGTCAAGGGATTGAAGTGCAGGCCAGAGAAAACCGTCCGGAGATTACAGTTAAAGTGAACATGGAACTCAGCCTTGCCCAACAGAGCAGCCCCGGCGATCTAACCATGCCCGCGCCTGCCCTCTCTATGGAACGGCAGGCAGCAACAGTAGTGGCAAATGAGATCCAGGCGGTGGTGGCTAAGGCCAAGAGTCTTAATGTGGATCCTTTCGCTTTTGGCGAGGCGATTCACCAGCAGCAACCAAAGCTATGGAAGGAACTGGAGAAGGATTGGCCCCAAGGTCTCAAAGACTTGGACATCAAGGTGGAATGCAAAGCCCGAATTCGCCGTAGTGCCCTTTCTGGCAAGGGACCCCAGGAGAATCCCTAGTTCATCCGAGTAGTGCTCAATAGTACCTATGGGGGTGCCCTGGAACCTAGAATCTGAACGGGGGTGGCAGTGTGGTTATTCTCCTCATTCTACTCTACTTAGCTGTGATTGCCTTTGAAGTACCACCTCTTGTCAAACAAAAGCAGACGCGTGAGCTGTTCGCTTTTACCGTACTCATGGCTCTGGCTATTGCTATTAGTTTACCCATGGCCCTGGGTATTCAGCTCCCCAATCCTACCGACTTGCTTGTTAATGTTCTCGGGCCTTTGTCCGAGGCAGTTTTTGGGGAGAAGCCACACCTCTGGTAGGAGCTGTGCGGCAAGTTTTGCCTTTGGTCTCTTGACAGGCGAAAAACCCTAAGGTATCATAGGGGCAACTAAATTCTCATAGAGGCTGCGAATGAGAGGAGTAGGTCACTGGACCGTCCAGAGAGGGAGGCTTTTAGCTGCGAGGCTTCCCCGGAAACGGAGACCGAAGGTCGCTCAGGAGCTGCTAGGGTGAGTCGTTTAGCCCTAGCCGATGGCCGCGTTAAGGCTCAGAGCCGGGGAAGAATAGTCTTTCCGGGGAAATAAGGTGGTACCACGGGGGATCTCGTCCTTTAGGATGAGGTCCCCTTTCGTGTGAACCAAATGGAGGTGGATAGTCATGCCAACAAGAGAAATACCTACCGTCTATGATCCTAAGGCGGTGGAGGAGAAATGGTACAAGAAGTGGCTAGAGAATGGTTACTTCACGCCCAGGATTGACAAAGAGAAAGAACCTTTTACTATTGTTATCCCTCCGCCGAATGTCACCGGGGCCCTTCATATGGGTCATGCCCTGGACAACACCATTCAGGATGTGTTGATCCGTTTTCACCGTATGGTGGGGGACCCCACCTTGTGGCTACCAGGGACAGACCACGCCGGTATCGCCACCCAGGCTAGGGTAGAAGCCGAACTAGCCAAGGAGGGTACCAGCCGGTGGGAACTAGGGCGGGAGAAGTTCTTAGAGCGGGTTTGGAAGTGGAAGCACCAGTACGGTGGTAAGATCATTACCCAGCTGCAGCGTTTGGGTGCCTCCTGCGACTTCACGCGGGAGCGTTTCACCATGGATGAGGGTTGCTCCAAGGCGGTGCGCGAGGTCTTTGTCAGCCTCTATGAGCGCGGGCTTATCTACCGGGGCAACTATATCGTTAATTGGTGTCCCCATTGTCATACCGCCATCTCGGACATTGAGGTTGAGCACCAGGATACGGCAGCCAAACTCTGGTATGTGCGCTACCCTCTGGCTGAAGGGGATGGTTACATCACCGTAGCCACCACCCGCCCTGAGACCATGCTGGGTGACACCGGCATTGCGGTAAACCCTGAAGACGAACGTTACCATGACCTGGTGGGCAAGGAAGCTATCCTGCCGGTGGTGGGCCGACGCATCCCCATCTTTACTGATAGTTATGTGGACCCGGCCTTTGGTACCGGTGCCGTTAAGGTTACCCCTGCCCACGACCCTAACGACTTGGAGATGGGCCGGCGGCATGAGCTGGAGGAAATCACGGTGATTGGTCCGAACGGCACTATGACGGAAGCAGCAGGTAAGTTTGCCGGGCTGGATCGTTACCAGTGTCGCAAGCAGCTGGTGGCCGAACTGGAGGCGGAAGGTTACCTGGTGAAGATAGAGGATCTCACCCATGCCGTCGGCCAGTGTTCCCGTTGTGATACGGTGATAGAGCCGCTTCTTTCTCGACAGTGGTTTGTCAAGATGAAACCATTGGCGGAGCCAGCCCTGGCTGCAGTGCGGGAAGGGCGGATCCGTTTTGTGCCGGAGCGCTTTACCAAGGTGTACATGAACTGGCTGGAGAACATTCGTGACTGGTGTATTTCGCGCCAGTTGTGGTGGGGCCACCGCATTCCGGTGTGGTACTGTGCCGAGTGTGGGGAGGAAGCAGCCAGCCGCGAGGACCTTACGGCCTGCCCGCGCTGCGGTAGCACCAACATAGAGCAGGACCCAGATGTACTTGACACCTGGTTCTCCTCCGCGCTATGGCCTTTCTCTACTTTAGGCTGGCCAGAGGAAACCGAGGACCTGGCCTACTTCTACCCCACCTCGGTATTGGTCACCGGACGGGACATCATCTTCTTCTGGGTAGCGCGTATGATCTTCATGGCGCTGGCCTTTATGGACGACGTTCCCTTCCGCGAGGTTTTTATTCACGGCCTAGTACTGGACAGCCAGGGCCGCAAGATGAGTAAGTCCTTAGGGAACGGTATCGATCCCCTTGCGGTGATCGAGAAGTACGGAGCCGACACCCTGCGTTTCATGCTTATCACCTCCAGTGTTCCTGGTTATGACCTGCGTTTCCATTGGGAAAAGGTAGAGGCCACGCGCAACTTTGCCAACAAAATCTGGAACGTGGCCCGCTTTGCTCTCATAAACCTAGAGGACTTTGACCCGACGACAGTGGAGGCGGCAAGCCTGGACTACACTTTAGCCGATCGCTGGATCAGAAGCCGTTTCAGCGCTGTTCGGAACAAGGTGACGGAGGAGATGCGCTCCTACGACTTGGGCTCGGCAGCTAATGCTCTCTATGAGTTTATCTGGGATGAGTTTGCCGATTGGTATGTGGAGGCAGCCAAGTTACGCCTTTATGGCGCGGACAAGAAAGCACGGCAGACAGCCCAGTATGTCCTTTGGGACGTACTGGAGCGGACGCTTCGACTGTTGCATCCCTTCATGCCCTTTATCAGTGAGGAGATCTGGCAGCACCTGCCCCACAGCGGCGATAGTCTTGTCATTGCGCCCTGGCCGCAGGCCACAGGCGGTCAAGATGTCGAGGCTGAGCGCGATTTCTCCTTGATCCAGCAGCTCATCCGCGGGATTCGCAACGCCCGGGCTGAGATGGAGGTACCACCGGGGCGCAAGGCACGGCTGCTTATCCAAGCCAGCCAGGAGGCGGCAGCGGCCCTGGAAGCCGGAAAACCTTACATGCAAGCCCTGGCAGGAGCGGGAACGGTGGAGATTGGCCCGGTGAGCGAGAACAAGCCGTCCCAGGCTGTGAGTGTCATCGCCAGTGGGGTGGAGGTTTACCTTCCTCTGGCAGACCTGGTGGATATCCAGAAGGAGATTGCTCGGACAGAGAAGGAGATTAAGGTCATGGAGGCCGAGGTAGCTCGCTCTGAGCGCATGCTGGCGAACAAAGGCTTCTTGGCCAAGGCCCCGGCCGAGGTGGTGGCCGCTGAACGTGAGAAGGCGGCAGGATATAAGGACAAATTAGAACGTTTGCAGCAGCGCCTGGCCCAGTTGAAAGGGTAGGAGGGGCTGCCCAAGTGTCGACTCGATCCAGGGGGGTGCTTAATCTGGAATACTCGGAAGCCCTGGCTTGGCTTGAATCCTTAGGTCGCTTCGGCAGTCGCCCCGGGTTGCAGCGCATTCAGGCCCTGCTTGAGGTCCTTGGGCACCCAGAACAGGGTCTGGAGGTGGTTCACGTGGCTGGTACCAATGGTAAGGGCTCCGTCTGTGCCTATATCAGTTCCATCTTGGCAGCGGCAGGTTATCGCACCGGGCTTTACACCTCCCCCCATTTGGTCTCTTATACCGAGCGCCTGCAGGTAAACGGCCAGGAGGTGCCAGAACCGGTCTTGGCCCGTTTACTTACACAGGTGCGGCAAGCGGCGGAACGGGTTACAACAGACACAGGTGAGCACCCGACGGAGTTCGAGGTCCTTACCGCCGCGGCGTTTCTTTACTTTAACGTGCAAAAAGTAGACTACCTGGTTCTGGAGGTGGGATTGGGCGGCCGTTTGGATGCCACTAATGTGGTCTTTCCTCAGGTGGCAGTGATAAGCAATATCAGCCATGATCATGTGGGTGTACTGGGGACATCCATTGCAGCCATTGCCCGGGAAAAGGCAGGGATCATTAAGCCTGGTCGTCCTGTGGTAATGGCCCCCCAGGAAGAGGAAGCGGCTCAGGTTATTGTAGCTGTAGCCAAAGAGTGGGGGTCTCCACTTCTTAGTGTTAGAGAGAGGGTAGCTCTCCATCTGGTAGAGGAGTCGCTGCAAAAGCAGCGGTTTCACCTGCAGCTGGGAGAAGCGAGTTACCAGGATGTTGTTATCCATCTCCTAGGGAGGCACCAGTTGGATAACGCTGCCACTGCTATCTTGGCTATTGATGTCCTGTGCTCTTTGGGAGCGGAAGTTAAGCCAGACGCTCTCTATCAGGGTTTAGCCGCAACGCGGTGGCCGGCCCGCTTTGAGGTGATGAGCTCGAGGCCTGTGGTGATTGTGGATGGTGCTCATAACCTCGCTGGGGCCCAGGCCTTAGCGCGGGCTGTGCGCGACTATTTGCCTGGAAGACGGGTGGTGTTGCTCATTGGGGTTTTGGCGGACAAGGACGTGAGCTCAATCTTGCGGGAACTTGGCCCGCTGGGCCAGGCAGCAGTGGTTACGCGACCCGATAGCCCCCGAGCTGCTGATCTAGAGTCAGTGGCGGATGGTTTAAGCGTCTACGTACCACATGTGGTTGTGGAACCTGATGTTAGACGGGCCGTAGACCGTGCTCTGGCCCTGGCTTGTAGGGACGATGTGGTGCTGGTGTGTGGCTCCCTCTACTTGGTTGGCTGGGCACGCAAATACATCGGTCGGACCCACATCTGAAAGCAACCTTGCTCGGCGATCCTGCCTGGCAATAATCAGCTAGCGGAAGCTGTCCAGGATACTTGAATCTTTGCTTGGATTAAACATATGTAAACAAGGCGGCTACACTAAGGGCCGCCTTGTTTTATTGAAGTCCATAATGGGTAAGCTAACACCTGACAGTTGGTTTCTGAGAAAGAAGGGCTCGCATGCTTAGGGTCTCCCGTTTGTTTAGAAGGCGCAAGGAGCAAGACTCTCCTCCAGCTCCAGAGAAAACCATCGCTTCCCTGGATAAGAAACCATTGCCGCCTTCGCCGCGCGCTGCCCTGAAAGCGTTGCAAAGTGCCTTGGGGAATTCCCATGACGTAATCAGTCGGGAGGCGAAGATCGGCGGTAAAATTGTGATTGTGGAAATCATGGTTCAAAAGAAAGAAGTCGAAGAACTACTTAGAGTGCTACTTCTGGAAAGGCCGCAGGTAGAGCAGGCAGAGGTTCCGCTTAACGCCAGCCTTAAGCGCTGGCAGGACGAAGGTATCCCGGTGGGAAGCGTACACGGTGCGGCTACTGTAGGTGCTGTTATAATCGGCCTGTTGAATGGTAAGACCTGCCTCTTAGGCCAGGGATGGAGCGAGGCGCTACTCGTTGACACCAGGGGATGGGAAAAACGTGCGATCTCTGAGCCACTGAGCGAGTCGGCAGTGCGGGGTCCACGGGAGGGTTTCGTTGAAAATATTGCCACCAATATTTCCTTGATCCGTCGCCGTCTACGTCATCCCAACCTGCGTATAGAAAAAACTGGTCATCGGCGAGATTACAAAGACCGAGGTGGCCCTAGTTTACCTGCAGGGCCTTGTGAACGAAAGAGTTTTAGACGAGCTACGGCAGCGCCTGAAACGTATCAAGATGGACGGCATACTGGAGAGCGGGTACCTGGAAGAAATGATAGAGGATCGTCCCTTTTCGCCTTTCC
>JAAYHG010000298.1 GCA_012735455.1 Bacillota bacterium | reverse complement strand
GCGCATAACAGTGGGACCGCGGGCTTTGAAAGAAGGCAAGGTGGAATTACGTCGTCGGGTAACCGGTGAAGTGATACTGCTTGACCGGGCCAACGTGGTGGCTGAAGTCCAGAAAGAGATTGCTGCCGGATACCCATGTCCGGACGACTAAGGTGTAGTGTAGCGTCAGGATGTAAATCTAAGTCTTGGTTCAGCCTCAAGGTTAGCGGGGTTGGGGGTAACTGAAATGAGCGTAGCAGCTATTATTCCTGCCTACAATGAAGAAGGCCGCATTGGCAATGTCATTGTAGCTGTGGAACAAGTTCCAGAAGTAGACAGCATTATTGTTGTTAGTGATGGTTCCACGGACGCAACTGTAGCGGAGGCCGCAAGTGCCGGTAAGAAAGTAAAGGTTGTAGAACTCCTAACCAATCAGGGTAAGGGTGCAGCAATGTTGGCAGGGGTACATGCTACAGACGCAGACATACTACTTTTTCTCGATGCGGATTTAGTTGGGCTAAGGCCAGACCATGTCCGGGATCTACTACTCCCGGTTTTATCAGGTGACTTTGACATGGCCATGGCTGTCTTCATGGACGGGCGCTTCGCCACTGATCTTGCGCAAAAGATTGCTCCCTTTCTCTCTGGACAACGAGCGCTTACACGCAACCTCTTGGAGCGTGTCCCCAGGCTCCAGGTTAGTCGTTTTGGAGTGGAGATGGCATTAACTCAGTTCATCGGTGAAGAAGATATACCCTTTGCCCGTGTTCCTTGGCATGGCATAACCCATGTAATGAAAGAAGAGAAATTGGGACTGGCCAAGGGCTTCTGTGCTCGGATTAAGATGTACTGGGAGATCTTACGTAGTCTAAAACTCGTGCGAGGAAGATAGCAGTATGTTGTCCGGTAACGAAAGGGAACTCCTGCTCCGGTTAGGGATAGCATTTATACTGGGCGGTGCAGTGGGTCTAGAACGTGAGAGTGCCCAGCGTCCCGCCGGCTTCAGAACCCATACCTTAGTGAGTGTGGGGGCAGCCCTAGTTATGATTATTTCCCAATCTTTGCCCGGAGCCGATCCTGCCAGACTGGCTGCGCAGGTGGTGAGTGGTATCGGTTTTTTGGGTGCCGGGACTATAATGCGTGAGGGAGCCAATGTACGCGGACTTACCACTGCTGCTAGTCTTTGGGTAGTGGCGGCAATTGGTCTTGCTTGTGGGGCAGGTTATTTTCTGGGTGCAGGAATCACAGCTGCCTTAGTCATAATTACCCTGGTCCCCCTTGTGCGCCTAGAGCAGTGGGTAGGGGGCAAGCGAGGACTCAAACGGCTGCATCTGTACATTGAAGACCAGCCGGGAGAACTGGGTCGAGTAGGTGAGGTACTGGGCCGTCTGGGGGTAAGCATCCGAGGGGTGGAGATGGAGGATGCTGCTACACGGAACCGTCTTAATGTCATATTGACCGTGCGGTTTCCGCCGCGAACTAGTGTGGAGGAGGCAGTAGCAGATCTTTCGCAGGTTGAAGGAGTGTATGCGGTGATGAGCGATGACTGAGGAGATGACTGCTGCTGTGTGGCCAGGGCTGATAGCGAAATTACCGCTTAGACCCGAGGCCAGGTCGCGTTTAGCAGCCGTAGAGCTCCTTCTGGTTGAGGTATCGCCCAGCGGTGACAGTTGGGATATTAAGCTGTGTGGACCTGCACGGATTGAAGAAAGCATCATACAGGAGCTGAGGCGGGCTCTCACTGCTGTTGCCGTGACGAAACCCAATATAAGCGTTGATTTTGAGGTGACAGAAAGGCCTGCTGTTTGTTCCGACCTCGATGAGGTTTGGCCGGAGGTGCTTTGTAACCTGGGCACGCGGCTGCCGTTCTTGCGCGTCTGGCTTTCTACAGCATGGTACGACCGGGAGGGCGATTTACTCAAGCTTTACTTAGGCAACAAGTTTGCCTGTCACCTTTTTTCTGCCCGCCGGGGTGAGGCGATTCTCTCCAGCTTGATTGAGACGGTCACTGGGGAGACACTGCAGGTGGTGGTGGAGTGTGACGAGGCTCAGGATCAGGAAAGGTACGAGGAGCTTGCTGTAGCTTGGGAAGAGGAAACCAGGCAGTACCTGGAAGAAATCAAAGAATCAGTTCAGCAGAGAGGCCTCACTGAAAATAAGGACGGGCCGCCCTCAGGCTTGATAACAGGTACTCCCATTACAACTTCTCCCCAGCCCATCTCCAGCCTCAGTGATCTGGGTAGTACGGTTACCGTTGAGGGGTGTGTCAGCTGTGTCGAGGTACAAAAAACTAAGCGTGGTAAAACCCTTCTCAGCATAGACT
>JAAYHG010000297.1 GCA_012735455.1 Bacillota bacterium | reverse complement strand
CACAGGCACCCTCTTCTAGCGACTGGGCCAAGAGGTCTTTCATTTTAGCCAGTTCTTCTTCTGTAGCCGGTCGATTATCCCAGCCAACAGCCAGCGCCCGCACCGCTCCATGCGGCACCAACATCATAGAGTTAGCCCCTAACGGCAGGGCCTCTAAGGCATTCAGGTAGGAACTCATTGAATCCCAAGGCCAGTGAGTTAGATATGTACCCAGCAGTCCAGCCACCCTTTGCGCCATGGGGCCCTTAGTGTCTTCGTTACAGGGTGCCACAGAAAGCCCATCCTGCCCAAGCAGGGCGGTGGTGATACCCTGTAGCAGCTTGGTCTCCTCCTCTGGGTGCTTGAAAACCCGAAGGTCTGAATGGGTGTGCATATCGATGAAGCCCGGGGCTACAACCAAGCCGCTGGCATCAATTATGGGGCAACCCTCCGGCTCAATCCCGGGCGCTATGCGTTGGATTCTTCCCCCTGCTACTGCTACATCCGCAGCAAACCAGGGGTTTCCTGTCCCGTCTATTATCCTGCCATTCCTGATGACTAAATCAAACAAGACAACACCTCTCCTCAAACTGAATTTGAAAAAGCGGGGCGGCAAGGCCGCTCCGCTTTCTTTACCCACTTCTATTCATCACACCCTAACTGCTGAACCAACCGAATCCGAACAAAAGTCCTAAACGCCGGACCAAGGTATGGATGATAAAGGCGTAAGCGGGAAAGTTGATGGCCTGACTCACAACTCGTGCCACCAAGAGTGGCCGCCAAGGGATGCCGAATAAGGTTTGCAAAAAATACGGAACCAAAATCAATGAGGTTATGGTTTGTCCCACTAGGATGGCCAGCATTAGGGCTCCAGGTCCAGGACTCTTTTCACGCCCCAGGATCCTTAAGACCAAGGCCGGTATCACCCCTGTAAGGGCGGCCGACAAGGTGAAATGAGGCATGTAGGGTCCTGCCGGATTCAGAAAGTAGCCGATCATATCTCCCATGGCCCCTACTATACCCCCGGCCACCGGCCCCCAGAGCACACCTGCCATGATCACCGGCAAACCGCCGAGGCCGATACGAATCCCTTCCACTCCGGCAAAAACTAGCCTCAAGCTAGCGATACGGGCGAGAACCACATTAAGTGCGATAAAGACTGCCAGGTAAGTTAACCGTTGCGCCCCTTTGCGCACGGTCTTCACCTCCCTTCCCTTTGGTCATGGCAGCAGCCACACCAAAGGGTAGGGACCCTCTGATGTGACAGCGAACGCGGTGCCGTACCGCGGGCATAACCCTTCGTCTAGAGGCAACGTTCCATCCTCCAGCACTTAACGCACGGCACCTACTCTGCCGGGAATCTCGAAAAAACTTAGATCACAGGCCGAGTACCTTCTCCAGTGCAGCGACAAACTTCCTGTTCTCCTCTAGGGTTCCTACGCTCACCCGGGCGTAGGTGGGCAGGTTCCAGATGTGCCCTGGGCGGATAATAACGCCCTCGCGCTGCAGATCCTGGAAAACCCGTTTGATATCCTGCTTTGTGTCCACTAAGATGAAGTTGGTCTGGCTCTTCACATAGGGTAGGCCGAGACGTTCAAACTCCCGGTAGAGGTACTCCCGGCCAGCGCTGTTCATATCGTGCACCTTATGCACAAACTCGTCATCGTCCAGGGCCGCCACAGCTGCGGCTTGCGCAACCCGGTTAGTCGCAAAGGCCTCGCGAATACGCTTCATGCCGCCGATAAAAACGGGATCGGCAATAGCATATCCTACCCTGAGACCAGCTAAACCGTAGACCTTGGAAAAAGTACGGCTGACTATAACATTTCGGCCTGCCCGAACGTAGTCCAGTCCATCTGGGTACTCTGGATCATCCACAAACTCTTTGTAGGCCTCATCCAAGACCACAATTACATGCTCTGGCACCGCTTTCAGGAACTCTTCCACTTCACTCTTGGTGCTGATGGTCCCGGTAGGATTATTGGGGTTGCAGAGAAAGACCAGTTTTGTTTTTTCTGCAATAGCAGCCGCTACAGCCTTAAGATCGATCTTGAAATCGGAACGCACCGGCACCGAAACAACCTTGGCACCTACCGCACGCGCGCTTATTGCAAAGCTGGAGAAGCTCGGGTCAGCCATGATCATCTCTTCGCCTTCGTTGAGGAAAGTTTTGGAGATGAGGGTAATGATGTTGTCCTCACCGTTGGCAAAGACAATCCAGTCAGGATCCAATCCCAGCTTGCCGCTCAGCTTTTTCGTCAGCTCGGTACAGGCCCCATCAGGATAAATATTCATCGAGTCGAGAGCAGCACGCGCAGCTGCCAGGGCCTTGGGCGACGGACCAAGCGGGTTTTCGTTGGACGCAAGCTTGATCACCTCGGAAAGCCCCAGCTCCCGTTGGACATCCTCAATGGGCTTGCCTGGTACATAAGCCTTGATATCCAGGATCCCGTGACGGAACAGCTTTTCCTTGTTGCTCACCGCGAAAGCCTCCCCTCTAAACGTTGGTATAGTCTCTCATTACATTATAATATGAATTCTACAGGCAGGTAAAGGGGCTTTTCCTTAAAGGAAAGGAGTTGTTATTGCCCCTCCCAGGTCTGCTCTTCTTGGCGGGACGGCAGAAGTACCGCCCGCGCCAAGACATTGACCTCGCGTACCACAAGCCCCGTGAGCTCCTCCAGCCCTTCCTTTAAGCGTTGCTGTAGAGCCACAAGGACAGGTGGTATCGGCGCAAAGCCCTCAGTGGCCACATCTAGGTCGAGCTTTAATTCATGTTTTTCCGATTCGACAGTGATCTTAAGCACCTTAGCCAAGCCTGGCAACCCACGCAACAGTTCCCGGGCCATGCTACAGATTGCACCTTCACCAATGGATAGGCGGCCGATGTAACTGAAGGTAGGCCGAACAATACTCTTCTCACCGCGTCCTAGGGCGCGGCCGCGGCCCGAGCGAGGAAAAAAGTAATGCAGAGGATCCACCAGGATCCCCGGCAGGTTCTTTTTCACCTCTATGGTCGGCACAGGGACAACATGCTTGCCCTCCAGGGTACGGGCCTTAAGCGCGCGGGCCATCTGCTTGGGGGTGGCCACATCCTCAATACGGATTACTCTGGTGGGGGCAGGTAATCTCAACCGCTGTCTGATGCGCTCCAGCATTCGATCAGAAGTGGTGATCACCAGAAGGCGGGGTGGATCAAGCTCCTCCAGCTTTGCCCGTACAGCAGCAACGTGCTGCGGGTCGGTAAAGATAGCTCTCCGCACTGCCTGCAGTTTCGTAGGTTCTCGCTTGGCGGAGAACCCAGCCACAATGCGGCTACCATGAATAAGGAGGCCATCGTCTAGTATGGTATCAATGCCTTCATTGTACGCCACTGCCTGGGCATGATGGCTCTTGCCGGTACCGCTAGGACCTACCAGCGCAAATACCTGCATGGTTTCCCTTCTCCTTGAACGACAAAAAATATGTATTACACTTCCACCAAGCCAAGGCTGATCGCAAGCCCGTGGTTTACCTTATCCATGATATCGCCTTCCAGGTGGCCAATGCGGCGCTTGAGCCGCTTCTTGTCTATGGTGCGGATCTGTTCCAAGAGGATCACCGAATCTCGTTCCAGTTCGAACTCCTCTGCCTTGAGTTCCACGTGGGTAGGAAGGCGCCCCTTATTAATCTGAGAAGTTATAGCTGCCACTATAGTCGTAGGACTGTAGCGATTACCGATATCGTTCTGCAAAACCAAAACGGGCCGGATCCCTCCTTGTTCCGACCCCACTACAGGGCGCAGGTCTGCGTAAAAAATGTCCCCGCGTTGTACCATCACGCCTTACTCACTCTCCACTTTTCTCAAAAAAGACTTTAAGACCTCATCAGTATCGTCTTCCGTGGGCAACCCCTCCTCGGCCAATTCCAGATTTATTCTAGCCATTTCCAAATAACCGTTTTTCATGCGGTCCCGCAATTCCCGGCGCTTGCGGTCCTCCAAGAAACGGTTCAGCGCCTCCCTGATAAATTCGCTTCGGCTGCCCTTCTCCAACGCAACCATACCATCTACTTCCTGTAGCAGGTTGGATGGAACTGTAATCATTATTCGCTTGAGCTCGCCCACAGAAGGCACCTCCGTATAGCAAGCTATATATACGCGGTGACAGATTAATTATATATATCTCTGCAACCATTGTCAACGTGTACCAGCAATGCCCCCTCAGGTAATACCTCCCAGCGAACCCCGGGGGCTAAGCCATGCCCGGGAGCACCACCTACCCCTTGGCTCGGGAAAGGAGAGAATTAAGCGTCCGAGGCAGTGCCCGTATTACGTCTCCGGCGGTAAAGCCAATTTCTCCACCCACTTCATCCCGCACTAGATCACCCGCCAGCCCGTGACAAAAAACAGCGGCTACAACTGCCTGTAGAGGCTGCAGGCCCGCCGCCAAAAAGGCGGTAATGACCCCCGTGAGGACATCCCCTGTACCTCCTGTTGCCAAGCCTGGGTTGCCGGTAGGGTTAATGTAACAGCTGCCGTCCGGCGCCGCGATTACTGTCCGCGCGCCCTTAAGGACAAGGATTACATTCCAGTCCTGCGCCAGATCCCGTGCCAGCGGCAAACGGTGAACTGCCACCTCCGCTGTGGTGCTGCCTACAAGACGCGCCAGTTCACCCGGGTGGGGCGTTAAGATAACCGGCGCTGCCGCCTCTTTAAGAAGGCCAGTGGCACCAACCAGGGCGTTCAAACCATCTGCATCCAGAACCAGTGGCACCGGGCTTTCCCGAACAAGCTGGGCTACCAGATCCGGCAATTCCTCTCCCCGGCCAAGGCCCGGTCCCACCCCTAAGGCATCGGCCCGGGTTGCCCGCTCCAGGATAGGTCCAGCGGCTAAAGCAGCCAGGGTCCCATCATCTGCCTCAGGCAGTGGGGTGGTCATAACCTCAGTGAGCTTGATCTCCATTTGGCTGTGCAAGCTCTCGGGCACCCCCAGAGTCACCAGACCCGCACCTGCCCTTAAGGCTGCGTTGGCTGCCAAACAGGCCGCACCGGTAAGGCCAGGGGAACCCCCCACCAAGAAAACACGCCCTCTGCTACCCTTATGTGTGTCGAATCCCCAGGTCGGGAACCAGGCTGCAACTTCAGCCACCTCAGTAAGGAACACGCCTGGTCCCTCATCCAGGTAGGCCTCCGCCGGGATTCCAATATCCACCTTTTCTATCTTACCGGCTAGATCAGCCCCGGGGTAAGTATACAGCCCTATCTTGGGGCGTCCCAGTGTTACGGTGTAAGCTGCCCGAACCGTTGGTCCGGCCACCTCACCTGTATCCGCGTTGAGTCCGGACGGAAGATCTACAGCCACTACAGGAACAGGCACAGAGTTGATAGCGGCAATAGCAGTTGCTGCCGGTCCCGTCACTGACCCTCTGAGGCCGGTGCCGAACAGAGCGTCCACCTGTAGGTCCCCTGTTGCCGCAACTACGCGGGCAGCAGCAATCTCCTCAGGCTCCCAAGCCTTGTTTACCGGCACACCTAAACGGCGTAGGATGGCCAGGTTTTGAGCAGCCGCACCCTTTGGTTCTGCCGTATCAGGGAAGACCAAAAAAACTTCCACGTGGTAGCCAGCTAGGTGAAGGAGCCTTGCTACCACATAACCGTCACCGCCGTTGTTACCTCGTCCAGCCCAAACAAACACTCGTCCCCGCCCTGGATGCTCACTTAGGAGACGCAGGCAAAAACGGGCCACTTGGCGCCCCGCCTCCTCCATGAGCACAACCTCAGGTAGACCGATGTCCTCTATGGTGTAGTTGTCCGCCCGCTTCATCTCAGCTGCCGTTACCAAACGCATAACACTGCCTCCCTACTTAGGGCCTATTTTTTTGCTCCGCCACAGACAGGGCCACCGCCTGAGCAACAGCGTACTGCCTGGTGTGGGACAAGCTGAGCAACACCCTGCCTACACCCTGCACTTGGGCAGCAGCCAGTGTTAACCCTGTCATTCGTACCAGCGGCCGCCCTGTGTCTAGGGTTACTACTTCAATCTCCTGCCAGGCAAACCGCCCTAAGCCCAACCCCAGAGCTTTGGCCACAGCCTCCTTAGCTGCAAAACGCGCAGCCAAGGAGCTGTCTTCTTCCTTGCGCCTCGCGCAGTGCGCCCGCTCCAGCCGAGTGAAGACGCGGGAGAGGAAACGCTCGCCCCAGCGCTCTTTCGCCGCCCGAATGCGTTCTATTTCTACTATGTCTATACCCGTGCCAACAACCACCTGTTTCTCCCTTTCTCTAGGACCTGCCTTTTCTTGGCTGTATTATACCAAATCGACATCTTTGCTACTACCTGTACTACATCCTTACAATATCTTGGTAGGTACCCCAATTATTTTCATCTGGGAGAAGGAAACACCGCAACACTGTCGAATACTATAATGCCAAATAAGTTGCCGGGAAGGCGGGTATTTTCTATGCCAAAGAGCCAACCTATCTTCAGGTTGATAAGTGGCACCAACCTTAAGCTTGGCCTGGCCACAGCTTCGGCCATCGCCATACTGGGAAGCACACCGGCCTACGCTGCTGTACATACCGTTGTACCCGGGGAAACTCTCTGGACTATCAGCCGCCACTATGCCATCACTGTAAGCTTCCTTCAATCTACTAACGGACTGGAAGACACGATCATCTATCCAGGACAAAAGTTAATTGTGCCGGATAAGAAAGCCTCTGCTGCAGAGGCTGCACTTGCTGCAGCCGTTGCCGATAATAACGACGAAGCAGTCTCTGAAACAGACACAGTCACCACCGATGGCACAACAGAGGCCACTGAGTCCGAAGAATCTGGCCTCGAAGTAACCTACACTGTGGTTAAGGGCGACACCCTGTACGGCATTGGACAAAAATACGGCGTCACCGCTGAGGCCATAATGGCCACCAACAACTTGGCCACCACGGAAATTCATCCAGGCCAGGTGCTGGTAATTCCGAAACCCCCAAGCGAAGAGACACGGACCGGTGTATCCTCAAGGGGTGAGGCTGAAAGAAGCGAGCGGGCCACGTCTCTTCTGGATATCGCCAATTCCCTCAAGGGAAAACCGTATCGCTACGGTGCCTCAGGGCCCGAGGCCTTTGACTGCTCCGGCTTTACCGCCTATGTCTTTGCCCAGGCAGGAAAAGACCTGCCCCACAATTCAGCCAGTCAGTTCAACCTGGGGCAAGCGGTACAAAAGGACGACCTGGAACCAGGTGATCTTGTCTTCTTCGGTTACTACGGCAGCCGCGATATTCGTCACGTGGGTATTTACACCGGGGGCAACATGTTTATCCACGCCTCTACCTCCGGCGGCGTGAAGTACTCTTCCATGGCAGAAGGGTACTACGCTAAGAACTACAAGGGTGCCAAACGCATCCTCTAGAAGTTAGAAAAAAAGTTCCGGTGCTGGGCGGCACCGGAACTTTTTTTGCCTTTTTCATCCCTAGCGATGGAAAAACACCGCTAAGCAGCCGGGGCCGGTATGGGTACCAATGGTAGCCGAGATCTCCCCGACAATAATCTCTTTTGCATTAAAGCGTTCCCGGATGGCCTGTTCCAGCTCTGCTGCCGCTTCCGGTACGTGGCCGTGGGCGATACCCACCACCTGATCAGAAAGGTTCTTTCCCTCCGCAGCCATGATTTCCAGCAGACGCCGCACCGCCTTGCGCCGTCCGCGCACCTTTTCTTTCACCACAATATGCCCCTCCCTGTCCAGCTCAAGGATGGGCTTAATCTCCAAGACAGTCCCCAGTAAGGCCTGAATCCGGCTGATCCGACCTCCCTTACGCAGGTTCTCCAGGGTATCCACAGTAAAAACAGAGGCCAGGGAAGAGATCATCCCACGGAGGTTTTCAACGATTTCCTGCCCGCTTTTCCCCTGCTCGGCAAGCCTGACGGCCTGCAGTACCAAAAGGCCTTCCCCCGTAGCTGCTGTGCGCGAGTCCACCAGGTGGACCCTGCGCTGCTCCTCTTTGTTCAGGCTATGGTAGGCTGTCTGTGCACTCTCAAAGGTGCCGCTCAATCCCGACGACAGGGTCACCACCACTACCTCATCGCCTGCAGCCAGGGCTTCCTGCATGAGTACGAGAAAAGCATGAGGCGAAGGTTGAGCGGTCATGGGCAGGTCGCCGCCCTGTGCCAGGCGATCATAGAATTCATCTCTAGTCAGGTCAACTCCGTCCGTATAGGTACGGTCGGCAAAAGTAACGGACAGCGAAGCAAACTTAATATTGTGCGCCTTAAAGAGCTCAGACGGCAAATCACAAGCAGAGTCTGTTATCACCCGGACCGGCATCATGGCTCCCACCCTTCCCGTAATCTGCAACAGGGATTTATCTGTAATTTCGCCGTGCTGTTCTCGATTCCTCCTGTAAACTCTAGTCTTCCCCAGAATCACCGCCGGACCTCTTGACAATGGCCCGCCTTTTCCAAATCCCGGTGCGATAATAACCTAGCTGGAGCAGGAAGCTGACCATAGGACTTATCATGACAGCTATCCACACGCCCCTGATACCCAGAGTAGGATTGCTGGAGAGGTAAGCAGCCAACGGCACCCGCACAAGCCACAGACCCATTAGAGTGATGGCCATGGTAGCCAGAGTGTCTCCAGCTCCGCGCAAAACACCCCCGAAAACAAACATCAGGGCGAACGGAACATAAGCAAAAGCATTGTAGCCCAAGTAGGTAGCACCGGCAGCAATAACAGCGCTATCTTTGATAAACACTCCAAGCAAGCTTTGAGGAATAGACAGGAACAGTAGAGCCACAGCAATGGTGATCCCCCCACCCAGGGCAGCACTCCACTTGACAATCTCGCGCACCCGTTCATACTTGCCTGCACCCAGGTTCTGACCCACCAGAGCAGAAACCGCTAAACCTACACTCATGGAGGGCATTACAGCGAACTGATCCAGGCGAGCCGCCGCACCAAAACCAGCCACTACTGTGCTGCCAAAACGATTCACCAGAGAGCTGATGAAAAGAGCACTCAAAGAAACCAGGACCTGTTGCATCCCTGCCGGCAAACCAATCTTAAAGGTCAGGGCCATGATTTGCCAATCCGGTTTCCACCAACCTGGTTCCAGGGTCAGCAGCCCGGATTGGCGCACCAGATAGGCAACAGACAAGACGGCCGAGAACACCTGAGATATCACGGTGGCCAGGGCCACCCCCGCCACACCCATAGCCGGAATAGGCCCGATACCAAAAATGAACAAGGGATCCAAGACAATGTTCATGCCAGTAGCATAAGCCAAGAACCGAAGCGAGGTACGGGAATCGCCCAACCCCCGCAAGATGGAACTGCTGGCATTATACAAGAAGGTGGCGGTCAGCCCTGTTAAGAAAATACCCATGTACTGACTGGCAAGGGGCAGAACGTCTAAGGGTACATTGATCAGCTGTAGCAAGTGGTCTCGCAGTGTTACCCCTGCCATCGTAAACACGATACCCATCAAGACCTGCAAGACCAGAGAATTGCTAACCGCGCGCCGAACGCGGCTCATCTGTCCCGCACCGTAATACTGGGCAACAAGAGTGGTGGTAGCCATGGTAAGACCCATGACCAAAGCAATTAGTGCAAAGATAATAGGAAATCCCACTGAAACAGCCGCCAATGCTTGCCGGCCCAAGTACCGTCCTACCCAGAAGCTATCCACCGTGTTGTACATTGCCTGCAGTAGGTTCCCCAGGAACATAGGGGTAGAGAAAAGCAAGAGGTGCCTGGGAATACTGCCTTCGGTGAAGTCTGTCATCTTAGTACTCATCCTTGTTCTCCTCTCCCAAGTCCCGTTGGCGTCTCTTGGACAATCGCCTCACTTAGCTTCTCCAGGCATGCCACCAAAGACACCAATTCCTCTGGGGAAAAATGCCCTAGAACCCGACCCAAGTGCACCTTATATATATCCATTGCCCTGGCCAGGAGTGCTTG
>JAAYHG010000296.1 GCA_012735455.1 Bacillota bacterium | reverse complement strand
TGGCTGCAAGCTGGTCCGCCCCCTTACTTCTGCCTCCGCGCGTGGTCCAACTAAGCGTGCGGCGATTTCCACGGTATCACCCACCGTTCTACGATATCTAGTAAATTAGAAAATAGGTAGCCCAAGACTGTTAACATGATGAGTGAAGTAAACATCCGCTCAATGTCAAACATATCGTAAGCCCGCCAGATCCAATCCCCCAAGCCTGCCCCGGCCGCGGTAAGCTCCGCCGCTACAATCAGAATCAGGGCGGTGCCCATGCCCAGTTTCAGTCCGGCAAAAATCATGGGCATGGCTCCTGGCAGGGCCACGGTGCGGTAAAAATTCCAGCGGCTGGCACCATAGTTTTTAGCCACATCAAGATAGATCTTATCAATGTTCAGTACCCCGGACATGGTGTTGATAAGCACCAAGTAAAAAACACCAATGCCTACAGTAAAAACCTTGGAAGTCTCACCCAGGCCAAATACAAGGAGAATAAGGGGCATAATCGCCAGCTTAGGTATAGGAAACGTAATGGCAACCATAGGCTCTAAAGCCGCTCGTACCAAGGGAAACAGTCCCATGGAGAGGCCCAGCAGGATGCCTGGAACCGCCCCGGCCAAGAAGCCCAGGAGTATGCGCCTGACGCTCACCCAGGTGTGCAGGAGTAGTTCCCCTGAAAAAAGTACTGGAATAAAGGTTTGTAAGATGAGACTAGGAGACGAAAAGAGCCGAATATCGAGAACGCCACTGCGGGCCAGGATTTCCCAGAGTATCAAGAGCAACACCGGCGAAAAGAAAGAAATCACCTTGGCCTCTGCCCGCATAGCAGGTCACCTCCTCGCAGCTGAGGGAGAAGTCTCGGCGGGAGGGCCGCAGCCCCGGTCCTCCCGCGGCACCTTGCCTTACTGGTACTTACCCAGGACCTGGAGCGCCCGGTCCACATACTGGTGGTCAAGTACGTCTTCCAAGGTCAGCTCGCCTTTGAGGAAGCCGTGATCCATGTACCAGGCCAAGTCAAGCTCGATGCCTATCTCCCGCGCATAGCCATCAGGATTGCGGCCGACAGGGAACATCGCTTCATACAAGGCCTTCTCCTTCACCACTGACCACTCAGCCAGGATATCGATGATTTCTTCCTTATTCTTATTTTTGAAGAAGGCGTCGTTGTAATCGCGCAGGGCCTTGATATATGCCACCATGAAGCGGTCGGCAACTTCCGGCCTGGAAACCATGCTGGTGCCATAGACTAAGAGGGCCGTCTGCGCATGCGGGTCATACTCGGATGGATCTTTCCAGGGGTCCAAAATATCTTTGGCCATACCTTGGGCAATAAAGGGTTCAATCACCATCCCTCCATCGATGCTACCGTTAGCCATTGCTGCCACAATGTCTGGGAAAGCACGGATAACCTGTAGGTCCACATCCTGAGTGGTAAGGCCACCGGCGTTGAGGCAGCGATCCAAGGCGATTTCATCCAGGGACGCTGTGCCTACCACCGCCAGCTTCCTCCCTTTGAGATCCTGGTAGTCTTTGATCTCATCCACTAAATCCTTGCGGATGCAAAGACGATAGTAACCTTGACCCGCAACATTAACACCTTTGTCAGCCACAATCTTAACAGGTATATCGCGCAGCATGGCATTGAAGAGTCCCGCTGCCGAAACGGTACAGCCCACGTCAAGCTGGCCGGCAGCCAGGGCATTGATCATCTCCTGGCCGGTATCGAACTGGACGGACTCGATTTTAATACCTAGTTCCTCATAGTATCCTTTGGCCATCCCGATAAGCAGACCTGCGTCCGACACTACCTCCTTTGCCCCCACAGTAACCGTGACGGAAGGTGATAGCGGTTCCAAGCCACCTGCCGCCGGTGCCTGTTCGGGCGCAGGTGCGGCGGGAGCCGGCGTTTCGACCTTGGGGGGCTGGGCTGGACTGCACCCGGCCACCAACAGACAGGCTATCACCGTCGCCGCTAACCAAGTCCTAGCTCTCACTACTCATTCCCCTCCCTCGTTGTTTTGGAGGAGGACACGGCCACCCTCTCCCCCTCTCTTTCACATAGTATTGATGGGTAAGACTTTTGGTGACGGCAAAAAAACGGTGCGCCCGTGTCCAAACACAGGCGCACCGCCGCTTTTCCGCACTTAGTTTCTTTCGCGAGGGAAAGGAACTATCGCAACCCTACAATCTTCTCTGCCCGTTCCAGCGCTGCCTGCACCTGGGAAGGTGCTGTACCGCCCCGGGAGGTGCGGGCTGCTACAGAAGATTCTACCTTGACCACCTCCAGGGCATCGCTATCAAAGAGAGGTGAAACGGACTTAAGATCGGCCAAAGTCAGGTCCTCTAAGACCCTGCCCTGTTCCAGCGCTGAACGCACCAGACGCCCCACTACCGCGTGGGCCTCACGGAAGGGTAGACCGCGGCGCGCCAGGTAGTCGGCCAGATCTGTGGCAGTAGAGAAGTCTCCCCGGACCGCACGCAGCATACGTTCTTTCTTTACCTTAAGCGTGGTGATAAGACCGCAAAACACGCTGAGACAGCGCTCTATTGTTTCGGCAGTATCAAAGAGCGGCTCCTTATCCTCCTGCAGATCCTTGTTATAGGCCAGGGGTAGCCCTTTTAGCACCATAAGGAGCCCCATCAGGTTACCAGCCACG
>JAAYHG010000295.1 GCA_012735455.1 Bacillota bacterium | reverse complement strand
TCCTGCTCACCCTCTTCCATTTAGGCATCAAAAACATCCGCCTCGGGCCTTCGCTCCCAGCGTTCATTACACCCAACGTACTGAAGGTACTACAGGACAATTACAACATTCAACCGATAACTACCCCCGAGGCCGACATTAAGGCTATCCTGGGTTAAGCAAAACGCCAAAGGGCAGGCACACAGCCTGCCCTTTGGCGTTTCTTTATCTCAGTTACGAAATTAGCCGCGCCTAGGCAGGTGCAGAGCCAAACCATCTACCGCCAAGGCAGACTCGGCCACCGCCTCAATGATGGTGGGATGAGCATGGATAGTAGAAGTGATCTCATCCACTGTGGCCTCCAACCGTAAGGCCAGTGCCGCTTCACTGATGAGGTCCGTAGCACGGGGGCCCAGGATCTGGACACCCAAGATCTCGCCGTAACGCTCGTTAGTCACGATCTTAACGAAACCGCCAGCATCCGCCTCTATCAGAGCTTTGCCGTTGGCCGCCAGGGGAAAGCGCCCCACCTTTACCTGGAAGCCAGCCTCCCGGGCTTGTGCCTCTGAGAGGCCCACACTGGCAGCTGCGGGCTGGGTGTAAATGCAACTCGGTACTGTCTTGTAATCCATTTTCACCCGCTTGCCCAGTGCATTTTCTGCTGCTACGGTACCCTCGGCAAAGGCCACGTGTGCCAACATCACGCCGCCAATAGCATCGCCTACAGCATAGACACCAGGGACACTGGTCTCCAGGTACTCATTCACCACGATGCGGCCCCGTTCCAGGGTGATTCCGTTCTCCTCCAAACCCATTCCCTGGGTCACGGGGCGGCGCCCCACAGCCGCCAATACCTTGTTCACCAGGAAGCTGCGCTCGCCTGCCTGGGTCGCCACCGCTACCTTAAGGCCTGCCGGGTCTTTACTGGCACCTAACACCTTGGCTCCAGTGTAGATTTCAACACCCAATCTGTTCAGTTGGGCGGCCACGCCGGCGGCCAGCTCCTGATCCAGGTTAGGCAGGATCTGGGGCAACATCTCTACAATGATGCAGCGCGTTCCCAGAGCTTGGTAAACCGAGGCCAACTCTACACCGATGACGCCTCCTCCTTGAATCACCTCTACCAGGCCGATTTCTTCTAGTGCGCGCAGGGCTTCGCGAATGGAGGAACGACTTACCCCAAACCTCTCAGCCAGCTCCTTCTCTGTGGGGGGCCTATCCCCCTCTTGCAGATTTTCACCGACAATCAGGCGCTCGATTTCTTTGCGAACTACGTGGCTTAGGCCACATGAAACGACAAATACCCTTCTTCCAGGCCGATATTTTTTTGTCCAGGAGGCAGGAAAAAAACATCAGGTGTCAAATACATACCTCGAATAGGTCCTGTCATCAGATAGGCCAAGAATTTTGCCACACTTCTTTGTGTGCAAAGACCCGACCGCAATGATTTCTTTGATGTTCAACAGCTTTTATGAGCAAAGGAGGCTTTCACGTGCACATCAATCCAGACAAGTGCGTGGGTTGCGGTTCCTGCGTCCCCTACTGCCCCATGCGCGCTATCAGTGTTACCGATGTGGCTGTTGTTGATCAGGACGAGTGCGTGGAATGTGACATTTGTTACCGCGCAGGCGTATGCCCGGTAGACGCCTTCGAGCTACCAGTGTTAGAGTATCCACGTATTCTGCGCCAAGTGTTCTCCGATCCCCTGGTTTCCCACCCGGGTACAAATGTTCCTGGCCGTGGCACCGAAGAAATGAAAACCAACGAGGTTACCGGGCGCTTCCGTCGCGGTCACGTGGGCATAGCCGTAGAACTGGGTCGGCCTGGCACCGGTACACGTCTTTACAATGCCGAAAAGGTGGCCCAGGCGGTGGCACCTTTCGGGGTAAAGTTTGAAAAGCACAACCCCTTAACCCAGCTTATGGTGGATGAAAACACCGGCAAATTCAAGGAAGACTGCCTGCAGGAAAAGGTCCTCTCCGCCATTGTGGAGTTTGACTGCCTCGAGGAACAAGTGGTTCCCATTTTGACAGCGATTAAAGAGGTGGCCAAAGACCTGGACACCGTCTTCTCTCTGGACATCTGCAGCCGGACTCGGGAGGATGGCACCGTTCCTTCGGAAGAATTGGCGAAAAAGGCCGGTTTCACTCCCAGCCTAAACGGTAAGACCAACGTTGGCCTAGGACGGCCCCTGGCAGAGGAGGAGTAAGACATGACGCACACACTACACCGGAGCGGCAACCCGAGCAGCCTTGAGCAGGATTACGTTGTGTTTGCCATTGCTGCTCAAGGTTTCAACAGTGAGGGTTCCATACCCAAATTCGAACAGTTTGCCAACATTGCCCTCAAGTACAACCCTGTTAACTTTGGTGACATGAAGCAAGGAAACGTGTTTATGATGGAGAAGGAAGAGATTCTCAAGAACTTTAAAGAAAACTCCATCGTCCACGCAGTCTTCACCGATAAAGACACCGTTCTCGCTTGCCTCAAGGAAATCAAGGAAGCAGACATCGGCCTCTCTATTGTGGTCTCAGGCCTGATTCATGACACAGCGGTGGCATGTAAGTCAGCCGGTACTGCACCCCACACCGTAGAGCACTCCCTGGGTATTCACGGTGCGACAGAAAAACTGCCCTCCCAGGCTGTACGGGACATCTCTACCATGTGCGGACACGGCATGGTTGCCTTCTCCCTTGTCGAGCACCTCGTAGACGAGGTCAAGAAAGGAAGAACCTCATTGGAGAAGGCTTCCCAAGAGTTGGCTAAGCAATGTGTCTGCGGTGTATTCAATCCAGCTCGCGCAGCAGAGATTATTGAGAAACTGCTCTAGGCCGAGGGCACGTACGCCCAAGAAGTCTAGGAGGCTTTGTAAATGAAATTGCGCGTAGCTGCGCTGCAGCTGGGACCTTACAAGGGAGACTACGAGGAGCAGCTAACAGCTATCGAAAAACAGGTGGAACGGGCGGCAACGTCTTACCCGGTAGATGTGATCGTGCTGCCCGAGCTCATGACCACACCCTACTTCCCCCGTTCCCAAGACCTCAAGTGGCGGGAAGAAGCGGAACCTTTTCTCACCGGTCCTACCCTACCCCGGATCCGCCGGCTAGCCCAGAGGGTTAGCTCATCAATTATCGCTACCTGCTACGAAAAAAGTGGTGCTGAACGATACAACACTGCTTTCATTGTCGATGCGGGAGGCAACCTGGTGGGCAAGTACCGGAAGACCCACATCCCCTTGATTGAGTCGGTTCTGGCATACGAAACCCTCTTCTTCGACCAGGGTCAGGACCTCCCTGTCTTTACTGTAGCTGGCGTACGTGTAGGGATACTAATATGCTACGACCGTTCCTTCCCCGAAGCCTGGCGCACCCTAGCCCTGAAGGGAGCACAGGTGGTATTTGTCCCTACATCCTCCTCGGGTTACCGGGGCAATTTGTATGCGGACGAGCTAAAGCTGGCTGCCGCTCATCACCAGATATTCGTCGTAGGGTCTAACAAGGCTGGCGAAGAGTTTCTTTTGGGAGAGGCGGGATCTATCACCTTCTACGGCAAATCCCGCATAATTGATCCCCTGGGCAATGTATTAGCAGCCCTGGAGGGGGAACAGGAGGCGTTTGTCGCCGCCGAGCTCGACTTGGATCAAGTAGCTGCCGCACGACAAAAGCTGGGCTATTACCGCGACCGCCGTACGGACCTGTACTGCCTGCAATAGATTCTAACAACAGCTCAAGCCCTTCACTCTCAGAAGCCCCGGTATGCTTTAAGCATACCGGGGCTTCGTGCCTTAGAAACCCCTGCCAGGCGCCCAGGTCGAGTAATAACTCGTGCTCGCGCCAGAGGCATTGGGCCGTCCTGTCTTTTCACAATGCAGTGGATTAAGCTCTCGTGGTAGGAATAACTCTAAGCAGCGTCGAATGACTTTCTGGCTCTTTTCCCAAGCTCAACACATGACCGGAAAAAAGCCCAACTCGGGCCAGTTGGCACCAAAGGGTCAGATAACTTAAGCGAAAGGAGAACGATCATGGCCAATGCACTACTCGTAGCCATCTTCAGTTTTCTGTGGTTGCTACTCGCCATAGTACTTGCTCTCTTGGGATTTTATCTTTTTTGGCTGCTGGCAACCTCCACTAAGCGCGGTGCGGACGCATTGGAGCGCATAGCTCGAGCATTGGAAAAGGAACCTGCCGAGCAAGCGCTTCAGCCCCCTGCCGCCGACAATCTCCTGCCTGAGGTCGAGGAACCAAACCTGATTCCGCCTACCTCAAACGAAAGCGAAGAAACGGAAGAATAGCTTCCCTGCCTTCAGGTTCCCTATTATGCTTGACAAAGCTAGCGGTGGCTTATCTGTGTCCTCCCTGCATCTTGCGGACGCGCACAGCCTGTAAGAATCATAGCCACCTTGAGCTCATCTGCAAGTTTGGTATAGAGGATCTTAACTCCCTCGACGCCAGCGCCAAAGACACCCCAAACCACCGGTCGCCCCACCAGCACAGCATCGGCACCCAGGGCCAGGAGTTTAAGAACATCTGCACCGCTCCTGACACCCCCGTCTGCCAAGATGGTAAGTCTCCCCTTAACCGCCTGTGCAACGGCAGGCAGAACCTCTGCCGTTCCGGGAGTGTAATCCAGGGCCC
>JAAYHG010000028.1 GCA_012735455.1 Bacillota bacterium | reverse complement strand
GATCGGGACAGCGAATGTAAAGGCTGTAAAGAAGACAGGAGCCGCCGGGGTCGCGGTGATTTCGGCGGTGTTGTCTCAGCCGGATACCTACCAGGCCGCCAAGGAGTTGGTGGACCTATGGCGGCTGTAAGCTATGCCTTTTTTGTAGATTTTGACGGTACCATAACAACCAGCGATGTTTGCTATGAATTAGTTGCCACCTTTGCAGGGGAAGGTTGGCGGGAGATCAATACCCGGTGGGAGCGGAAAGAACTCTCTACATTAGAGTGCGCCCGGGCGACTTTTAAGCTGTTTCGGACCAAGAGCCCAGAGGATTTTGCACAGTTGTGTGAAAGGATAACCTTGGAAGAAGGATTTCGCGAATTTGTGGCCTACTGTAGGGAAAAGGATTTCCCTGTGGTGATCCTAAGTGACGGTTACGACTACTACATTGAGCGTCTCCTGAAGCGGGAGGGGCTGGAGCTACCGTACTATGCGAACAAACTTCTTTTTTCTCCTGAGTTAGATGTGGAGGCGCCGTACCAGTCTGATTCCTGTAGTTCTTGCGGTGTGTGCAAGCTGGAGCTGCTCAAGAAACTGCACCAGCCGGGACAAAGAATAGTGTATATTGGTGACAGCCACTCGGATTTTTGTCCGGCCCAGGGGGCAGATTTAGTTTTTGCCAAGACAAAACTGTTTCAGCAGTACTGCCTTGATGCAGGAAAAGAGACCAGGTTTTTTAATAACTTCTTTGATATTCTCCGAGAAATAACGTGCCATGAGGATTAGATAGAATCCCTTTGACAAGTATTTCCATTAGATTACCCCCTTGTTACACCCCCGTTCCCGGGGGTATAATATTTTTACCGAACACTTGTTGGGGGGAACATTTGTGCTGATAGGGCACTGTTATTTAGAGGGGCTAAGGCCGTCGGACTGGGAAGGGTTTCTTGCCGCCTGCGGCTTGTTTACCGGTAATGTAGAGCGCGGAGAGGGGCCGGAAGTTTTTCTGGATCTTACCCGACTGGCGGCGTCAAAAGAGGCGTTACTTGAGTTGAAGGCCCTTTTGGTGCCGCGTTTAGGAAGGCGTCTCTTTACTTCCTTGGCAGGCAACAAGCTCACAGCGCGCGCAGCTACCCTGGCTCAGCGGGTAGCTAGGGTACAAAGGGGTGAGGACCCGGTGGTGGTGCCGCCAGGCAAGGAGGCAGAGTTTCTGGCCCCCCTGCCGGTGGGTTTTCTCTGGCCGCTGGGGGAGCGTCTCTGCAGGCGGTTGGCCCTCTTAGGTCTGGCCACCATAAGGGAGGTAGCGGCGCTGCCGCCGGATGAATTGTACCGTTGCTTTGGCCAACAAGGCTACCAGATTGCCCTGCTGAGTCGCGGCCTTGACGGCAGCCAGGGCAGGGGAGAGGCCTCCTGTTACCTGGAATACCGCTCCCCCTGGGCGGGGGCGGCTGATGGGGTGCGGCTGACCAACTGGTGCCTGGAATCCGGACGCTACTTGGCCCGGTCCCAGGAACGGCGCCAGGTTTGGGGCCGGCGGCTTGAGCTCATCCTTTTTCCCGAGGCAGGAGAAGAGCCGGTGACTGCTGTGCGTGAGTTTAACCGCCCTGCTCTTACAGCAGAGGAGCTTCAATTTGCCCTGCTGCGCCTGCTGCCCTCGGTCCTGCCGCAGCGGCTGAACTCGCTCTCGGTGCGGCTGGGGCCATTGGTTCCGCAGGTAGGGGAGCAGCTCAGCCTTTTGTCGCCGTTCTCTCCACCGCCCCGTGAGCGGCAGCGCTTGCTGGGGGTGTTGAGCCGTTTGCAGGAACGCTATCCTGGGTGTGTGGACTGGGGTAGTAATTTACCAGTGAACAGGCGCGAGCAGGTACTGGCCTTCTATGACCCCCTGCGCCGCATGGCAGTGACAACTGGAACGACAACTGGAGCGAAGGTAGGGCAAAAACGTGCGGCTGGTTAACCGTCCGCTAACGGTGCGTACCGCTGCCGGTTTGCCCCGGGCTTTCACCTGGCAGGGGCGGGAACTGTGTGTGGATGCTGTGCGGGATGTTTGGGCCGACACCGGAGAGTGGTGGCGGGGAGAACCAGAGAAGATCTTTTACCGTGTCTCGGCGGGTGGGGGACTCTATGAGGTCTACTTTGAATCGGCTAGCGCCAGTTGGGTTTTATACAAGATCTACGATTGAATCCAAGGCTGCTTCGCAAATGCTCCAGGAGCGAGCAGAGTATTCCTTCCATCATAGCTAAGCGAGCCGCGCGTTTTCCCTAAGAGGTGATTAGAGTGAAGACCAAAGGTTTTGCGCACCTGCACGTTCACTCCCCGTTCTCGCTCCTCGACGGTGCCAGCCGCATCGAAGACTTGGTACAGCGGGCGGCAGAGCTGGGGCAACCCGCCCTCGCTCTGACGGATCATAACAACCTGTCAGGTGCAGTGCGTTTTACCCGGGTGGCGCGGGCGGCTGGCATCAAGCCTATTCTTGGGGCGGAGGTTACTCTGGAAGGAGGGTATCACCTTACCCTTCTGGCCAGGGACAGTCGCGGCTATCGCAGCCTTTGCCGTCTCCTTACCCAGTCCCATCTGACGCATCCCCGTGGCTATCCCGCAGCGAGCTGGGAAAGTTTGTCTGCACACCGGGAGGGTCTGGTAGCCCTTTCTGGTTGCCGCCGGGGTGCAGTATCAGCCCGGATACTCGCAGGGCGCTTGGCCGAGGCCAGGGCGAGTGCCGAGCGTCTGCTCGGCATATTCGGCCGGAAGAACTTTTACCTGGAGCTTATTCCTGGCTTGCTTCCCGGTGATCGCTCCCTGCACCAAGCCTTGGCCGAGTTGGGGGCTACCCTGAACATACGGCTTGTAATTACGGGGGATGTTCACTATGCCCGGAAGGCAGATTTTTACCTGCACGATCTTTTCACCTGCGTTCGCACCTTGACCACTGTTTCGGCCCTTCACCTTGAACGACCCCTTAACGCCGAAAATTACCTGAAGGCAGGGGAGGAACTCATGGCACTGCTGCCGGAGTTCACCTGGGCCATGGCGGAGACCGCTGCTCTGGCCGCAGAACTGGAGCCTTCTTTGCCTGAGGGCGAGGCTTTGTTCCCCCGTTTTCCAACACCTCCAGGCGAGACGGCGGCAGAGATGCTGCGCCGCCTTACCTATGAGGGGGCGCAGCGGCGTTACGGCCGCTTAACGGCAGCCCTAAATGAACGCTTAGAGCGGGAGCTGGCGGTTATTTCCCGCTTGGGTTTTGCCGATTATTTTCTCGTGGTTTGGGATGTGGTGCGCGAAGCCAAAGAGCGGCGTATCCGCTGTGCTGGGCGAGGTTCAGCGGCGGACTCGGTGGTATCTTACTGCTTGGGTATTACCGAGGTGGACGCGTTTCGGCGGGAACTTTTGTTTGAACGCTTTATGAGCCGGGAACGGGCGGAACGGCCCGACATAGACTTGGATATTGATGCCCGCCACCGTGACGACCTGGCTGACTACCTTACCCGACGCTACGGTGCTGACAAGGTGGCAGCCGTAGCCACTTACAACACCTTTCAGGGCCGCTCGGCGGTGCGTGACCTGGGCAAGGTCCTGGAACTTGAAGAAGCTGAGCTGGATGCCCTGGCCAAGCGCTTGCCCTACTTTGTGACGGCCGACGGCATCCGTGCGGCCCGGGAACGGGTGCCGGAGTTAAAAAACAGCTCCGTCCCCTGGGAGTGCTACGAACAGTTATTGGACTTTTGTGCGGCGGCTGCCGGTCTGCCTCGCCATTTGGGTACGCACCTGGGAGGTCTGGTGGTGGCCCGGGAGCCACTGGCAAACCTGGTACCGTTGCAGCGGGCAGCCAAGGGCGTGGTGGTGACACAGTTCGACAAGGATGACGTTGAGGACCTGGGGTTGGTAAAGCTGGACCTGCTTTCCCTGCGCACCTTTGGCGCGGTGGAAGAGTCCTTAAGGACGCTGAGGACCAGCGGGCAGCCGCTGGACTATGACCGCCTGCCTTTGGATGACAAGGCTACCTTTAGGATGCTGCAGAAGGGCAGGACCATTGGTGTTTTCCAGCTGGAGAGTCCGGCCCAGCGTGCCCTGCAGAGCCGCCTGGGGGCCGGCAACATAGAAGATATAGTTGCCAGCTTAGCCCTGATCCGTCCCGGACCCATTAAGGGTAACATGGTGGAGCCGTATATCGCCCGCCGTCGTGGGGAAGAGGAGGTTTCTTATCTGCTTCCCGCCCTGAGGCCGGTGCTGGAGAAAACCTACGGTGTGGTGTTGTTCCAGGAACAGGTTATCGCTATTGCTACTATAGTAGCCGGTTTCAGTGCAGGGGAGGCGGATCGCTTGCGGCGGGTAATGACCCATGCCAGGTCTCAGGCGGAGATGGCGGCCATCGGCCGCGAGTTCGTAGCCCGGGCGGTAGCCAGGGGTGTAGCCGAGGAGACGGCTCAAGCCATTTTCGCCACCATAGCTGGCTACGCCAGCTATGGTTTTTGTGAGGCTCACGCCGCTGCCTTCGCTACCACCGCCTACAAGACTGCCTACCTCATGTGTCACCACCCAGCCCATTACCTGGCGGCCCTCCTTAGCCTGCAGCCCATGGGTTTTTACCCACCCTGGGTGTTGGTGGGAGAGGCACGGCGGCGCGGTGTGCAGGTGTTGCCGCCGGATGTTAACAAGAGTGCTGCCCAGTATACAGTGGAAGGCGGTGCCGTGCGGGTGGGCCTTAAACAGATCAAAGGGGTAGACGAAAAGGTTCTTAAAGAACTTCTCGCTGCGCGTTCTAATCGTCCTTACACTTCCCTGGCCGACTTAAAGGAGCGCTCGGGCCTTTCGGCCGACTTGCGGGAACGTTTCATTCTCAGCGGGGCCTGCTCCGCCTTCGGTAGCAACCGCCGTGCGCTCCTTTGGGAGGATAAGCTGGGACGAAAGGGGGCGGCGGTAGCGGATTTTTCCCAGACCGACAAGATCCTTCTCGAATGGGATATTCTGGGATTTTCTCCCAGCGGGCACCCCTTAAGCTGTCTGCGACCCAGGTTCAGAGAGCAGGGTATAAGGAGCATTTGCGATGTTCTGCGGTTGTCCCGCGGGCGGGAGGTCCAGGTGGCAGGGCTGCCCATTCGTCCTCACCGGCCACCCACCCGAAGCGGTCGCACCGTGGCCTTCTTTTCGCTGGAGGACGAGACCGGTATTCTTGACGTTACCGTTTTTGAGGATGTCTACCGCCGTGACGGCCAGATGCTCTTTAGCGGGACTCCCGGACCGCTGCTTGTTCAGGGACACGTAGAACGGCGTGGAGCAGGGGTGAGTGTTACCGCCGCAAGGATTCAAGCCTTAACAAAAATCACCCCCGGTACAGCGTACCAGGAGTGATTGAGGGTTAGGGATTGATGCTACCAGCGATCGTAGTGTATCCGAGCTGGATTGTAGCGATTGGCAGGCGGCTTCTGTTCGCCCGGGTAGCCCACGGCGACCAGTGAAAAAGGCACTATCGTGTCAGGCATTTGCAGGAGCTTTCTTAAGTTAGCCTCGCGCTCCTCGTCAGGGTAGATTCCGATCCAGCAGGTACCCAGGCCCTTGGCATGCCCTGCGAGGAGGATGTTTTGGGTGGCGGCTGCACAGTCGGACGGCCAGCGTCCTTTGGCTTTCTCCAGCCCCGGTTCCCCGCAGACCGCTATAGCCAGCGGAGCTTCTTTCAACATCTGAGCGTACTTATGAAAGGTAGTGATTTCGTTCAGGATGCTGCGGTCTTTAATTACGACAAAATGCCAGGGCTGCGAGTTGTGGGCCGAGGGTGCGCTCATGGCTGCCTTGAGCAGTGATTCTACCAGCTCGTCTGGGACTGGCTGCGAGGTGTACTTGCGGATGCTTCTACGGGCAAGAATAGTGTCAATAGCGTCCACTTAAATACCTCCCATCTCAAGAGTAGTCCCACGCCCTTAGTTATAGACAGGTGCTGTCCTTAGCATTCTCACAGGTGTACACTTAATCCAGGTCAACATCCCACTGACCGTGAGGCGGGAAAATGGAGGCCTTTTGGGTTTCTTTCAGGACCCCCAGGGTCACCACAACCTTAATTAAGGCCTCGGTGCCGGCGGAAAGGTGACCACCGGCAGTTCGCACTGTATCGCCGTCCACATAGGAAGCCGAGAAGTGGGCGTGCACCTCTACTCCGCCGGTGTTGCGTCGTGCCACCCAGCCGGTGAGGGAGACAAGTTCCAACGGATTCTCAACCACCATGTAGAGGCGATGTTCGTCGCTGACAAGAAAATCCGGCGGCATGACGCGTACATTACGGAAGGTGGCCTTTTTCAGAGCCCCGATTCCGCCGAGGATAACGGCACTGTCGATACCGTTCTTCTCCACTGCTTCCTTGATGGCTGCCAGCAGGTCTGCGTCCTTGGTGACCTTGACCTGTAGCACTTTGTCCAAGGTGAAGGCTTTGCTGCTGTCCACAAGTGACATGTTAATCCCCCTTTAGCGTTGGCATATAATCAGCCTTGACTTATTTTTCGTTATCACACGGCGTATACCTGCCTAGAATGGCAGAGGGCCAATAAAATGGTGCAAAATGAACAAGACTTCCATTGCTGACTTCCGACCCGGGTCCTAGCTGCGGGCAGCAGTCAGCAGTCGGTCAATCTCGGCCACTTTAGCACGTTCTTCGCTCCACCATGCTTGGCTGCGCTGGGCGTTTAGCTCGGCCACGGTTTTACCTTGCTGTTCCACCCAGGTGTAATACTTGAGATTGAACCAACGCTGCCGGTTCAGAGTGGTTCCTTCTTGAATGTAGTCCAGCTTCACCCCCTGGAAGATGCTATGGTAGCGCACAGCGGCCTGGACCTGGTCTAGGCGGCCGAAGCGCTGGTTCAGGTCGTCCATGACAGAGTGGTAGCGGTCAATGGCGTCGGTAAGGATAGTCACCACATTGGCGCTAGTAGGCAGCTGCCAGTACTTGGCGGTCTTGATGGCACCCAGGACGTTGGCCACGCCGGAAATGCCAAAGATAGTAGCCAGATCCTTTACGGTTTCGGTCGGGATGCCAACAGCGCTGTTTAGATACTCCATGCCCTCCGGGTCGGTCAAGAGCTGCAGGCCCAGCTTAGCTTCCATATCATCGATACACATGAGGGCGTCCATGTTCAGTACGTTGTGGATCCAGGTGACGTGCTTATCACCAATACCTTGAATGTCGTGGTCGCCGTAGCCGTTGCAGTACAGGGTGGGGCACTGGATAGGCTCCAAACCTACGATTTTATGCTCGGGGTAGAGTTCCTTTAAGCGGTCGCCGGCGGCGATAGTTCCCGCCGAGCCCATGGCCGAGACGTAGGCGGCGCAGCGCCCGTCGCCAATACCCTGATTCTTAAGCTCGGTCATGAGTTCAACAATGGTGTTGCCGGTAACGTAGTAGTGAAAACGGTAGTTGGCCATGACTTCAAACTGGTTAAGGATACGGGTGTTGGGCTGTTTTGCCAGCTCGTTGCACTTATCGTAGATCTCCTTAACGCTGGACTCGCAGCCGGGGGTTTTGATGTAGCGTGCCCCGTAGCTTTCAATGAGCTGAAAACGTTCCTGGCTCATGAGTTCGGGCAGGATCACCAGGGCGTCATAGCCCATGCGGGAACCAACCCAAGCTCCCCCAATACCGTAGTTGCCGGTGGAAGGGTAGACTACGGTGTCGCGGCCGGGAAATATACTGCCTGTCAGTTGGTTTTCCATGGTGACTGAGTAGGTGGCGCCTACCTTATGGGACCCGGTGGGAAAGTCGCGGCTGTAGAGCACTATGATGTTGGCGTCTACACCGGTAAGCTCTTTAGGCAGAACCAGATAACAGGGTGTGCCGTCGGGTTTTTTCCAGGTAATGTTGTAGAGGTTTATCGGGTCCAGAGGTGCCGCTGTCTTGGCCGCTAAAGCCTGTTGGCGGACCTTAGGGTCTATTTTTTCAGGGTGTAACATTTCTTCAAAGGTAGGTCCCCAGATGAGTTTTGCTGGCATTATTTTTGTATCCCCCTCAGCTTGTTGTTAGGAGAGGCCTGGTACTGGCTACTAGGTTGTGCCGCTCGCTATCAAGCAAGTAACAACCCCCTTACGAATATTTCACTTTCATACTATTTCGCCAGAACCAGGAAGAATCCTCTCGGTTAAGGGTAGTAACGGCGGGGAAGAGCCCCCGGCAGGATAACCGCTGATGGGCGCGGAAACATAGTAATGAAATTTGGGTGGGAACGGAGAGATCTTGGATGGCGGAATGCGTAAAGATACTTGTGGTAGAAGACGAAGCGCGGATGCGGGATCTTTTACGCCTCTATCTCGAGCGCGAGGGTTACTGGGTGGTGGAAGCAGACAACGGCAAGAAAGCTCTGGAGAAGGTGGCGCGAGAGGAGTTCGCCCTTATTATCCTGGACGTGATGCTGCCAGGGATGGACGGACTTAAAGTCTGCCAGGAGATACGGCGTACGCATGCGGTTCCGATCATCATGCTTACCGCCCGGGGTGAGGAGATTGACCGTATAACCGGTTTTGAACTGGGGGCAGATGACTACGTGGTAAAGCCTTTTAGCCCGCGGGAGCTTGTCATGCGAGTGAAGGCGCTGCTGCGGCGCTCCTGCCCGCAGCCAGCTGGCCGAGACGTGCTTACCTTTCCCGGCCTCAGTATTGATCACCCGGCCCGCCGGGTGGAAGCCGCGGGGCATGAGGTCTCCCTGACCCCGAAAGAATACGATCTCCTTTACTTTCTTGCGTCGCAAGCAGGACGTGTTTTTACCCGCGAACAACTCTTGGAGAAGGTGTGGGGCTACGATTTTTACGGTGACCAGCGCACTGTGGACACCCATATTAAGAACCTCCGCGAGAAACTTAAGAGGGCAGGCCGGGGGGCAGAACACTTAGTAACCGTTTGGGGTGTCGGTTACAAGTTTGAGGTGAAGGCATAGTGCTAAAGAGCGTAGTGAGTCGCCTTTGGCTTGTCTTGGTGGTTGTGGTCACGGTGATCCTGCTCGTTCTGGGTCTCCTGCTTTCGCAGCTTTTTGACCGCTTTTATTTCAACCTTCAAGCCCAGAACCTGATTGAGCAGGGTCACAGCCTGGGTAAGCTGGTCTTGAGTTCGCGCAGTGACGCCCAACTTCTTCACGAGCTTTCACTGGTGGAAGACTTTCTGAATGCCAACGTGGTTATCATGGACAAGAGCGGATTGATACAATGTGCCAGTCCTGGGATGGGTATGCGCCTATGGCGGGGAAGGCGACACCTGTCGCCGCCAGATGCGGCGGCTGTTTTGGCTGGCAACACTGTTGTCCAGCGCGGTTATCAGCCCGGACTCGACGCCACGGTGCTCACTGTGGCGGTACCGATCAAGGCTGGCAAAGATGTGGTGGGTGCTGTTTACCTTTACGCTCCCTTGGCGCCCATTACTCAAACCATTGCTGATGTGCGCGGCCTCATCCTCTATGGTATTTTGGGCACCTTGGTGGTGGCAACGGTGGTAGCCTTCTTCCTCTCGCGCAGCCTATCACGGCCCCTCATTTGCATGGAACAAGCGGCCCAGGCTATGGCTGCCGGTGATTTCACCCCGCGGGTAACTGTAAACTCTGCAGATGAAGTAGGCCGCTTGGGCGACGCCCTTAACCACCTGGCGCAAGAACTGGCGCGTACGGTGGATGCCTTGGGTGCGGAACGCGACCAGCTGGCAGGTATCTTAGGCAGTATGACAGACGGGGTGATAACCTTTGACAAAGAGGGGGAGGTGCTGCTTTTTAACCCGCCTGCCCAGGCCTACCTGGCACCGTTAGTCGAACTCACCATAGGGCAGCGGCTGGGTACTGACATTTCACTGCCGTCTGTGGAAGAGGCATTTCACCAGGTCTTGGCGACTGGAAAGATGGCCAGCGCGGAGATTGAGCTTGACAACAGGGCCTTCTCGTGCCGTTTGGCACCCCTTAAGGGAGAACCCCAGGGGAACGTGCGAGGCGTAGTTCTGGTTCTCCTTGATATGACCCGGGAGCGGCGTCTGGAGGAGATGCGGCGGGAGTTTGTGGCCAACGTTTCCCACGAGCTGAGAACGCCCCTCACTTACCTGCAGGGTTACACCGAGGCCATCTTGGATGGCCTGGCGGCAGACCCGGCGGAAGAAAAGAAGTACCTGAAGATAATCCTGGATGAAACCCTGCGCCTGCGGCGACTGGTGAGTGACTTACTGGACTTGAGCCGGATAGAGGCGGGACAAGTTGATCTTCCCCTCGAAGAGGTAAGATTAGTGGAACTTGTAGACCAGGTTCTGCCCAAGCTCGTACCCATGACCGCGGATAAGAACCTCGAGCTGGTTACCCAGATAGGGCCGGAACTGCCGCCGGTTTGGGGTAATCCTGACCGTCTGCAGCAGGTGCTGATCAATCTTCTGGATAATGCCCTGCGGCACACGCCTGACGGAGGGCGGGTAACGGTTACAGCCCGCGAAATCGAGGGGAACATGGTGGCTGTCAGTGTCAGTGATACCGGTTCGGGCGTGCCGCCCGAAGATCTACCCTATCTCTTTGAACGTTTTTACAAGGTGGAGAAAGCTCGTACACGGACCACTGCTGGCACAGGAATTGGACTGGCTATTGTGCGGAGCGTAGTAGAAGCACAAGGCGGCCAGGTTTGGGCCGAAAGCAGCCCTGGAGCGGGAACCACAATAACCTTTACCATTCCTTGCCGACCCCGTGCTGAATAGGAGGAATAGCTTACCGAACGGCGAAATAATAATGTATATAGGGATGATGCCGTGAAGGCAAGGCGGCCCGAAGGCCGCCAGGGAAAGCAGGGTAGCTATGCTGATTGGCGTAATTGATGGACTCGGCGGCGGCATTGGCAGCCAGCTTGTCGCTCAGCTCAGGGGAGATCTCCGCCCTGGCGAGGAGATCATAGCTTTGGGCACCAATTCTGCTGCCACGGCGGCCATGGTAAAGGCGGGTGCGGCACGGGGTGCCACCGGGGAAAATGCCATTCGGATAATGGCGCAGAGGGTAGACATTATCATCGGCCCCCTGGGCATCATAATTCCTAACGCTATGATGGGGGAGATAACGGCGGTTATGGCCGAGGCTGTGGTAACCAGTCCCGCCAAGAAACTCCTGCTGCCTGTAGCCCAGCCCCACGTGGAGCTGGTAGGGATACCGGCCCAGCCCTTAGGTAGCCTCATCAAGGCAGCTGCAGAGCAGTTTAAGGCCGTTATGAGAAATGAAAGCTAGAAAAAAGGTGAGCTGATAGTTCACGGACCATGAAGGCCCGCGACCGGTTCGACAACCGGCTCGGGCCTTACTTTGTCCTAGGAGGGTGAAAATGAAAGCACGTTCCCTTGCAGTAGCTGGACTGGTGGTGGCCATGGCGGTAACACTACCCTTGGCTGCCCATGTAATTAAAGTAGGTGGGCCAGTGCTTCTTCCTATGCACATTCCTATCTTCCTGGCGGGACTGCTGCTCAGCCCAGGCTTGGCGGTGCTAGTGGGGGTACTCTCGCCCATTGTAAGCTTTCTCCTAACCGGAATGCCCCCTCTCTCTCCACCCATGCTGCCTCTCATGGTAGTGGAGCTTGCCACCTATGCCCTGGCGCTTTCTTTGCTTACCAGGCATGGTATAACCAATATCTGGGTGAGCCTGCCTGTCACCATGGTGCTAGGGCGGGTTTCCTTAGGACTGGCTGCGGCTGTGATCGGGCCTCTCTTCAACTTTCATGTGAACCCCGTAATCTACGTCTATGGTGCCTTTATCCAAGGACTTCCCGGCCTGGCCCTGCAGCTGATTAGTATCCCGCTTGTAGCAGCGTATCTGAAACGTGCTCACGTAGTAGGTGCTGAACAGCAGTCTTAGCCCCCGGCCGCCATCCCTATTTGCAGTATACAGCATGCAATATTATGCAGATATGCAGCCTGTTACAGCCAGTGCCGCTGCCGAAGCTGCGGCACTGGCTGCTTGTTGCATGGCATGCTTCTTGCATTAATTTTAGATAAGAGATAAGGGCCTCTAGACCAAGAAAAGGGGAAATTAAGTGAAGGGGGAATGTCCCGAAAAAAACCATACAATTGCCAAGATTGCCCGGTTAAGAATAAGAAGGGGGAGGAAGAATCGTGGAGCTATTTAAGTACATGGCCCAAGACGATTATGAGCAGGTGGTTTTCGGTTATGACCGTGTATCCGGTCTTAAAACCATCATTGTCCTCCATGATACAACGTTAGGACCGGCCCTGGGTGGCCTGCGTATCTGGCCTTATAAGTGCGAGGAAGATGCCTTGGTAGATGCGCTGCGACTTGCTCGAGGGATGACGTATAAGAACTCTGCCATGGGACTCAATTATGGCGGCGGCAAAGCCGTGATGATCGCAGACCCGAAGAAGGACAAGACCGAAGAACTGTTCCGGGCGTTCGGCCGCTTTGTGCACAGCTTAGGCGGCAGGTATATCACGGCCGAAGACGTGGGGTGTGCGGCAGAGGACATGGGTATAATCCGCCAGGAGACCCCCTATGTAGGCGGACTACCAGACGTAAGTGGTAACCCCTCCACAGTAACGGCCTTTGGTGTCTTCCGGGCCATGATGGCGGCGGCAAAACACGCCTTCGGCAGCGATGACCTCAAGGGGAAAAAGGTTGCCGTGCAAGGCGCGGGCAACGTGGGGCAAAGCTTGATTAAACACCTGATTGAAGCGGGGGCCACGGTGTATGTCAGTGATATTTTCCCCGAGAAGGTGGACCAGGCAGTTAAGCTAGGGGCCCAGGCTGTAGAGAGTGACAAGATCTTTGATCAGGACTGCGATATCTTTGCCCCTTGTGCCCTTGGAGCCATCTTGAACGACGATACCATCCCCCGGCTTAAGGCCAAGGTTATCTGCGGCTCAGCGAACAACCAGCTCTTGGAGCCGCGCCACGGGGCTGCTTTAGCGGAGCGGGGCATTCTTTATGCACCGGACTTCATAGCTATCGGCGGCGGGGTTATCAACGTGGCGCAGGAACTCTCAGAGGGCGGGTACTGTGAGAAGCGAGCCTTGGCCAAGGCGGCCCAAATTTACGATATCCTCACCCGTGTCTTTGCCATAGCCAAAGAGCGCAACATTTACCCCCATGAGGCTGCGGATTTCCTGGCGGAGGAGCGCATTAGGAAAGCCCTGGAACAAAAGAAGATGTATCT
>JAAYHG010000294.1 GCA_012735455.1 Bacillota bacterium | reverse complement strand
TCCTTTTTACGGACCGGAGAAAACTGGAACATCGGCTTTTGATACTGCCGCCCGAGGTACGCCCGGAGCACCTGGAAGACCTGGCTGCTTACTTTACCAGTCGTTTGGCTGGGCGTCCTTTAGAGGAAATAACTCAGGAGCTTATGCAACAGATGTACCACGAGCTGTTTGAGGATCGCCGCCAAAAAGAGCAATGGTTGGAGGAATTGGCGAGCTCCCTGGTGAAGTGGCTCGTAAGCGGCAGCCGGAACGAGCGGATTTACCTGGGGGGTGCCCAGAATATCCTCAATCAGCCGGAATTTCGTGACCTAGAGAAGGTGCGCCAGATCCTGGCTTTATTGGAAGAGGAGGAACTCCTTTACCAGCTCTTGGAATGTGGACCAGGAGTTACGGTAACCATTGGGCAGGAAAACACTGTGCCTGCAGTCCGAGAGTGTGCTGTGATTACAGCCACCTATCAGGTGGACGACGAGCCAGCAGGGGTACTGGCCATCCTTGGCCCTACGCGCATGGACTACGCCCATGTGATTTCTCTTCTCAATTATATGGCGGAGCGCTTGAGCGAGACCTTTTCTCGTGCTGGAACTCGAACCTAGGGCAACGGGTAACACCAAGCAGTCTGGTGACGGCAGTCTGGTGACGCGAAGAACAAGAGTCCGTGGACGGGAGAAAGGAGTAGATTTTGTGAAACAGAGCGGTGGCGGGGCCGAAGTGGACGAACGTCTCGCGGCCCTGCTTTCGAATGCTAATGCCATTCGTGCTATTGCTGCAGCAGTGGAAGGCACTATTGGTCCCAAAGGGTTAGACACCATGTTGGTGGATCGGTTTGGCGAGGTAACCATTACCAATGATGGTGTCACTATCCTGGAGCAGATGGATGTAAACCATCCAGCGGCACGTATGCTCATTAACATAGCGAGGGCACAACAAAACGAGATCGGTGATGGCACCACTACCGCCACCATAGTGGCAAGTGGACTGATCAGTGAAGGTGTTAACCAGGTTGTGCGAGGCGTTCCGGTAGCCCGCGTTATCGAAGGTTTGAACTATGGAATCAAGCGGGCATTGGGTTTTATCAAAGAACATAGCCGCCCTGTGGAATCTCTGAGTGATCCCGTACTGGAACGGATTGCCTACATTGCTGGGCGCGAGAACGCAGATATTGCTGAGCTGGTAGTTGAGGCGGCGCGTTTGGTAGGGGCCGAGAAGTTGAAAGACCCCAACTTTAAACTGGCTGATACTGTCTTGGCCCAAGAGGGGGCTGAAAATGAAGTATTTCTCGGTCTTATCTTAGACCGTGTACGCCTCAACAACCAAATGCCGCGGGAAAAATCCGCTGTCAAGGTCTTGGTCCTGGATGACGCCTTAGAGCCTGAGGAGATTGAGGCCGAGGCTCTGGGGACAGAGACTGGATTCGGCAAGTATTTGGAGGTTCAGGAAGAGTTCCGGGCCAACATCAATAAACTAGTAGAGATGGGTGTGGGGCTGGTGTTGGTCCGGAAGGGTGTTCACAACATCGCCGAGGAAATCCTGACCGATGCCGAGATATTGGTGGTGGACCGTGTAGCCGGAGATATGCTGCGGTTGGTAGCAGACCACACTGGCGCCCGGGTAGTGAAGAGATCTGCCCTCAAAAAGTCGGTCCCTGATCTTGATAACTACCTGGGTTTTGCCGCCGAGGTGTACGAGGATGAAAAGTTGGAGCAGGTAAGGATTCTCGGTGGGAGTGCTAAGCCTATGGCTACCTTTTTGGTAGGGGCTGCTACAGAAGAGGTGGTGGGCGAGCGGGAGCGTATTGCCTGTGATGCCGCGTCTTCTCTGCAGGCTGCTGTACGCGGTGGGGTAGTTCCGGGCGGTGGCGCATTGGAGATAGCTGTTGCTCGGGAACTGGCACGGGCAAGGGAAGACAAGCGTGGTATGAGCGCCTATGGTGTGGACTGTGTAGTGGAGGCCCTGAAGCGTCCATTAGGGCAGATCGTAGCCAACGCAGGCTTTAACCCTTTGGAGAAGGTAGAAGAAGTTTGGGCGGCGCAAAATGAGGCCCATTCCGATGACGTGGGTATCAACTGTGAGAACGGCAGTATTGTGTCTATGTTTGCAGAGGGCGTGGTAGATCCAGCTCTAGTTAAGATCCATGCCTTGAAGGCAGCTGCAGAGGTAGCTGAGGCCATCCTAAGGATAGATACCATTATTAAGCGAAAGGATCCTGTGAGTCCGTCCGGACAGGTGCAGGAGGCAGGAGAGGTTACGAACTTGGATTTCTAGCCTCGGTACGTAGATTGGGGTTAGTGTAATATTATAGGTGGTGACATAATGACTGCAGAGGAACCCAAGAAGTGGTCGGATACGCTACAAGAGGAACCGGGCATGGAGAGGAGTGCGGAGGCAGGGGTTGGAGAAGGGCAGCCCCCTGCTGAAAGTGCAGAGCTTGAGGCCAAGTTGAAAGAGACTCAGGCCCAGCTAGAAGACTTTCAGGCGCAGTTTGCGCGTCTGCAGGCGGACTTTATCAATTTCCGGCGTCGTTCTGAGCGAGAACGGGCTGAGGTGATAGAGTATGCGAACGCCCGCCTTCTTAAAGAACTGCTACCGGTATTAGATAACCTGGAGCGAGCCCTAGCCTCCGCCGAAGCAAACCCTGAACCTGAGGCACTGCGTCAAGGAGTTGCTCAGATAGAGAAGCAGTTTCGTGCTGTGTTGGCCAAGGAGGGTGTGGAGGCCCTTGATCCCGGACTTGGTCAGCCATTTAACCCAGAGCAGCAGGAAGCACTGCTCCGGGAAGAGGGCGAAGCGGAGGTCGTCATTAAGGAGCTTCTTAGAGGGTACCGCTATAAGGAAAGGGTGCTGCGGCCTACTCTAGTGCAGGTTGGTCCTTCACCGGCACAAGAGGAGCAGAAGACTTCTTCCACAGACGGGGAGGCTGAAGAACAGAATGGCTAAGGTAATTGGTATTGACCTGGGAACAACAAACTCAGTAGTAGCAGTCATGGAGGGCGGCGAGCCGACTGTGATCACCAATGCCGAGGGCAGCCGCTTAACTCCTTCGGTAGTGGCGTTTTCCAAGTCCGGTGAGCGCATGGTGGGCCAGGTGGCTAAACGCCAGGCCATCACCAATCCTGAGCGCACAGTGATGTCCATCAAACGCCATATGGGGACCAATCACCGGGTAAGGATTGACGAGAAGGAATACTCGCCGCAGGAGAGCTCGGCCATGGTGCTGCAAAAACTGAAGGCCGACGCCGAGGCATACTTGGGTGAGAAGGTGACCAAGGCAGTAATTACCGTGCCGGCCTACTTTAGCGCCAGCCAGCGCCAGGCCACTAAGGACGCAGGTACCATTGCGGGGTTAGAAGTACTGCGTATTATTAACGAACCGACCGCAGCTTCCCTGGCCTACGGCCTGGACAAAGAAGGAAATCAGACTATCCTAGTGTATGACCTGGGTGGTGGTACCTTTGACGTCTCCATCCTAGAATTGGGCGAAGGTGTTTTTGAGGTTAAGGCCACCAACGGTAACACCCGACTGGGCGGAGACGACTTTGACCAGCGCGTGGTGGACTACGTGGCCGAGGAGTTTAAGAAGGAGCAGGGTATTGACCTGCGGCAGGACAAAATGGCCCTGCAGCGTTTGAGAGAAGCGGCGGAAAAGGCCAAGATTGAGCTCTCTAGCCTGCTTACCACCACCATCAACCTGCCTTTTATTACTGCCGATGCCTCGGGGCCGAAGCATTTGGAGATGACCCTCACACGGGCGAAATTCAATGAACTTACCAGCGACCTGGTGGAGGCCACTATGGGCCCGACCCGTCAGGCTATGGCTGACGCCGGCTTAGAGCCGAAGGATATTGATAAGGTGATCCTTGTGGGAGGTTCTACGCGTATTCCTGCGGTGCAAGAAGCCATCAAGAACTTTCTAGGAAAAGACCCCCATAAGGGTATCAACCCTGACGAATGCGTGGCCATGGGCGCAGCCATTCAGGCTGGGGTCTTGGCCGGTGAGGTTAAGGATGTGCTGCTTCTCGATGTGACACCGTTGTCCCTTGGGATCGAGACCTTGGGCGGGGTGTTTACCCGTATCATCGAGCGCAACACCACCATTCCCACCGCCAAGAGTCAGATTTTCTCCACGGCCGCCGACGGGCAGACCAGTGTGGAGATCCATGTGCTTCAGGGCGAGCGCGAGATGGCCGCTTACAACAAAACCTTGGGCCGCTTTGAGTTGACGGGTATTCCGCCAGCGCCACGCGGGGTACCCAAGATTGAGGTCACCTTCGACATTGATGCCAATGGTATCGTGCACGTCTCGGCTAAGGACCTAGGGACCGGCAAAGAACAGGCTATTACCATCAAGTCTTCCAGCGGGCTTTCTGAAGAAGAGATCAAACGCATGGCCCAGGAGGCAGAGATTCACGCTGCCGAGGATAAGAAGATGCGGGAGGCGGCCGAGGCCAGAAACCAGGCTGATTCTCTGGCCTATCAGGCCGAGAAGACCTTGAAAGAAGCAGAGGGCAAGGTGGATGCCACCCTGACGAATTCGGTGAAAGATGCTATCCCAAAAGTGAAGGAAGCCCTCAAAGGGACCGATACCGAAGCCATTAAAAAGGCCAGCGAAGACCTTTCTGAGGCCCTGTATAAATTAAGCTCTGCCCTTTATGCCCAAGCGGAGAAGGCAGGTGCCCAAGCTGCTGGTGAAAACCCGGGCGGGGCTAGTGCAGGTGACGGGTCTAACGAGACAGTGGTAGACGCCGAATATAAGGTTGAGGATGACAAGAAGTAGGCTGGCCGAAAGGCAGAGGGGTGATAGGGTTGGCCGACAAACGAGATTACTACGAGGTCCTCGGGGTTGAGCGGACGGCCAGCCAGGATGAGATCAAGAAGGCTTACCGCCGCCTGGCGCGCAAGTACCACCCCGATGTCAACCCTGGGGACCCTTCGGCCGAAAAGAAGTTTAAAGAGATTAATGAGGCCTACGAGGTCCTCAGCGATTCCCAGAAAAAGGCCCAGTATGACCAGTTTGGGCATGCCGCTTTTGACCCCTCTGCCTTTGGCGGGGGTGCGGGACCCGACTTTGGCGGGTTCGGTGACTTTGGCGGCTTTGGCGATATCTTTGACATGTTTTTCGGCGGAACGGGGCGCCAGCGTCCCCGAGGCCCTGAACGTGGTGCCGACCTGCGTTACGACCTTGAGATTTCCCTGGAAGAGGCGGCCGCGGGTTTGGAAAAGGATGTAAATGTGCAGCGGGAAGAGTTGTGTGACGTCTGCGGCGGCAGCGGGGCTGCCCCCGGGAGCAAACCGGATACTTGTAGCATGTGCCACGGCAGCGGGCAAGTACGGCAAGAGAGAGCCACCCCCTTTGGCCGCATGGTGAATGTGACTACCTGTCCTAAGTGCCATGGGCGGGGACAGGTGATCAGTCGGCCCTGCAGCACTTGCGGCGGCAGCGGCCGGGTGATGCGACCCCGACGCATCCATCTTAAGGTTCCTGCCGGGGTGGATACTGGTGCCCGCCTGCGCCTGGCAGGTGAGGGCGAAGCTGGGCGGCGGGGTGGACCGCCCGGGGACTTATACGTCTTTATTTCTGTACGACCCCATAAGGTCTTCAATCGGCAGGGGGACGACCTGCTGGCAGAGGTTAAACTTAGCATGGTACAAGCTGCTTTGGGTGCAGAGATCGATATACCTACCCTGGAGGGAAAGGCCAAGCTTACCATTCCTGAGGGCACCCAAACAGGCACACATTTTCGTTTGCGCGGTAAGGGTATGCCGCGGCTAAGGGGATATGGCCGCGGAGACCTGCACATTCGCGTTGTGGTAGAGACACCCACCAGGCTTAGCGAAAGGCAGCGTGAACTGCTGCGCCAATTCGACCAGGCGGGTTCTGCTAGAGCGGAAAACAAAGGGAGTGCTCAGCCAGAGGAAAAGGGTTTCTTCCGTAAGATGCGTGATGCTTTGGGGCGTTAGCACCAGTTGCCAGGGGACGGGCAGGTGCCCGCCCCTTACATAGTGTGGCGAGATTTAGCGGCGGGCATAATGAAAGGAAAACACCCTTGGTTACGTGGCACCTCTAATTTGCTGGAGGAGGCTTTAATGTGGTTAAAGAGTGGGCCGAAATCAGCATCCAAACCACGCAGGAAGGAGTTGAAGCCATAGCCAACGTGTTTCACGAGTTCGGTGCCGGTGGTGTGGTTATTGAGGACCCTGCTGCAGTGGCCGCGCTGCGCGACAGCGAACGCAGGGATGCGTCAGAAATCCCCGATGGGGCTCCGGTGGCCGACGGAGTAACCATCAAGGCTTACCTACCAGTGAATGCTCATTTGCAGGAACGGTTGGGTGCGATCCAAGGGGCGGTAAACCATGTGCTCAAGGTACTTAACATCGACGGCAGGATCCGTTTGCAGCGTGTGGACGAGGAAGAGTGGTCCACAGCCTGGAAAAGCTACTACAAGCCGCTGCGGGTGGGCCGGAATTTAGTAATAAAGCCCTCGTGGGAAGACTACGAGAAGCAGCCAGATGATGTAGTTATTGAGCTTGATCCGGGCATGGCCTTCGGAACAGGGACTCATCCAACCACGGCTATGGCCCTGGTTCTCTTGGAGAAACACCTCAGGCCGAACACTCGCGTTTTTGATGTGGGGACAGGCTCTGGTATTCTGGCCATTGCCGCAGCGCTCTTGGGAGCGGCAGAGGTTACTGCGGTGGATTCAGATCCGGTGGCGGTAGATGTGGCTTGGGAAAACTGTGTGCGCAATGGGGTAAGCGACCGGGTTTCGGTCCAGGGTGGCAACCTTTTGGAGGAACTGGTGGGGCAGGCGGATCTGGTACTGGCCAATATCACGGCACAGGTATTACTAGAGCTGATTGAGGATCTACCATCTCACATAGAAGCTGCCGGGGTTTTTATAGGCAGCGGTGTGATCCAAAGTCACTTCGACGAAGTTAAGGATGCCCTTGATGAACGCGGGTTCAAGTTGCTGGAGATTATTGGGCAAGAAGAGTGGGTTGCCTTTGCCGCCACCAAAGGGGAGGAGCAATAGACGTGCGCCGGTTTTACGTTGCACCCCACGAGTTTAAGGGTGAGAGAGTGCGGATAAGCGGGGAGGAGGCACATCACCTGCGGCGGGTGCTACGTCTCGGGCCTGGCGATGAGGTAGATGTATTCGACGGTGCAGGACATGAGTACCGGGTGGAACTGAGGTATTTCCACGGTGATGCTGTTTGGGGATACGTTCTAGAGGAGACCACGGTGCCTCGGGAAGCTCCTATCTTTGTATCTTTGGCACAGGGTCTTGCCAAAGGTGAGAAGATGGAACTGGTGATCCAAAAGGCTACAGAGATCGGGGTGGCCAGCGTTATTCCGCTACATACAGCCCGCTCAGTACCGCGTCCTGGTTCGGGACAGGCCCGGCGTGAGGAGCGGTGGCAACGCATCGCCCGGGAGGCGGCCAAGCAGTGTTGGCGCACAGTAGTTCCGGCGGTGGAACCCCTCTGCACCCTGCCGGAACTGGTTCGGCGTTTTTCTGAGTACCAGGCGGTTCTTTTCTTCTGGGAAGAAGAAAAGAGCAGGCATCTGCATGAGGTACTCGCCACACTCAAGGCCCAGGGCCACATTCAGCGGCTACTCCTGATCGTTGGCCCTGAAGGGGGTTTCAGCCCTGAGGAAGCCCAACTAGTAGCAGAAAACGGTGCGGTTTCTGTAACCCTTGGACCGCGTATACTAAGGACCGAAACAGCCGGTCTGGTAGCTGCAAGTATTATACTGTACGAGCTAGGCGATCTGGGATAAAGCGAGCGCGTAGCCAGGATCGGATACTCCTGAGGAGGGACTGATTCTGACAATTATTAAGAAGAGAGTGGCGTTTGCCACCCTGGGCTGCAAAGTAAACCAGTCCGAAACCGAAGCCATGAAGGATCTGTTCCAAGAACGAGGCTATCAGGTGGTAGATTTTGGCGACAGTGCAGATGTTTACGTAATAAACACCTGCACCGTGACCCACCTGGCCGACCGCAAGTCCAGGCAGCTGGTGCGCCGAGCCAGCAGGCGGTCTCCTGCTGCCCTTATCGCTGTGGTAGGTTGTTGGGCGCAAACAGCACCGGCAGCGGTGGAGGAATTGCCTGAGGTGGATGTCATTGTAGGGACCCGGGACCGGGGGCGGATTGTTGATTATGTGGAGGAGGCTGCTTCCGGGAAGCAACGTGTGAACCGAGTCCAGAAGCTGGACGCAGCCATAAACTTTGAAGAGCTGCCCTTGGATTATTCAACGCGTACCCGAGCTTACCTCAAGATCCAAGATGGCTGCGATCAGTTTTGTACCTACTGCATAATCCCTTATGCCCGTGGACCGGTGCGTAGCCGGGTGCCAGAACGAGTGCGTGCCGCGGCAGAAAGCTTGGTTACGAGCGGCTACAAGGAAATAGTCCTTACCGGAATTCACCTGGGCCTTTACGGCCGGGATCTCGAGCCAGGTACAAGGCTTCTCACTGTGCTGAGACTGTTGGAGGATCTGCCGGGATTGGAGCGGGTCCGTCTCAGTTCCTTGGATCCGGCGGAGGTCACACCAGAGATTTTGGATCACTTGGCAAGCAGCGAACGGACCTGTCACCACCTGCACATTCCGCTGCAGAGCGGATCCGATGCGGTGCTGAAACGCATGGGTCGTCCCTACACCGCAGGGGAGTACCTAGACCTGGTGCGTGCTGTGCGCGACCGGTTACCGCGGGCAGGAATAACCACGGACATAATCGTCGGTTTTCCTGGAGAAACAGAGGCTGAATTTCAGGAGACGCTCACTGTTGTTCGGGAGGCGGGTTTTAGTCGGCTGCATGTCTTTACCTACTCACCGCGCCAGGGAACGCCCGCCGCTGAGTATCCAAACCAGGTTAAACCGCAGGTTAAAGAGGAACGCAGCCACCGCTTGATTTCCTTGGGTAAGGAACTGGCCATGGTCTTTCACGCTAGCTATCTGGAACAGGAGCTCATGGTTCTTGTGGAGGAAGAGCGGGAGGGGGGTAAGCTCGCAGGCTACAGTGATAATTACATAAGGGTGCGTTTTAACGGACCCGATGAACTAATGAACCACGTGCTACCAGTGCGAGTGCTGGCGGCAACTTCAGACTACGTGGAGGGTGAGGTCGCGAAAACTTCCCCTCCCTTGATAACCGCCTAACAGGATTATCTTGGAATATAGCGAAATTACCAACAGAAGGAGGTGACAAAGGCATGGCGGACTGCATATTCTGCAAGATAGTACAGAAGCAGATCCCAACAGAATTTCTCTACGAGGATGACAACCTGGTAGCATTTCGGGATATAAACCCGCAGGCCCCTGTTCACTTCCTCATTGTACCCAAGAAGCACATAGCGAACCTGTTGGAACTTAAGGGGGAAGATTTCCCCTTCCTTTCGGGTGTGCTAAAGGCCATCGGGGAACTCACGCACAAGCTGGGTATTCATGAGGCAGGCTTCCGGGTTGTGGTCAACACAGGGGACAATGGCGGGCAGACTGTACCGCATCTTCACTTTCACGTCTTAGGCGGTAGGTTCATGGGTTGGCCTCCAGGCTAAGCTTGACACTGATTTTAGGGCTGGTATATAATCTATCTGTGCCTTTGCAGCT
>JAAYHG010000293.1 GCA_012735455.1 Bacillota bacterium | reverse complement strand
CCGCGTCAACCCCTGTATCTGCCAGGTGATCCCGGAGGGTTCTAAGAAGGTGCTGGTATTCTGCCTGCCAGCCCGTAAAGAGAAAGATAGGAGCAATAAGAATCCCCAACGGGTAGCCTGACCGGGCTACATTCCGCACAGCCACCAGACGTTGGGCCAGTGACGGAACACCTTTTTCAAACTTAGATATAACCCGACCGGCATTGAGGCTGAAGCGAATTTCTGTTTTGCCCCGGTGATCCAATTCCAGCAACCCATTCACATCCGTGTACTTGGTAACAAAACGAAAGCGAGCCTCCTCCAGCTGGGCAAAGAACGTAATCGCCTCGGCCAAGGACCCCGTCCAGCCCTCTACGGCAATAGGATCAGAAGTCGCCGATCCCTCAAAGATTGTTACCTCTGGCCGCCTCTTTATCGCATAGTCCCGAGCACGAGCCAAGATCTCTTCCGTGTTCACATACACTCGTACGTAAGGTCTCCCACCTAGATTCGTGTTGAGATAGCAATACTCACAAAGGCCGGGGCAGCCGGATATCAAAGGGAGTTGGTAATGGGCTGAAGGCTTACAGGACTGAAATTCCCGCCCTGCCCAGACTCCTACTGCCAACACCCGCTTGAGTGCCAGAAACCTCGCTCTGGGGTTTGAGAAACTCACCGCGGGCAGTCTGCGTTTGTACACACTTAAGGGAATACCCTGTGAACGCAACTCCTCTACTAATCGCTTCCCCTTTTCATAGTCCAAGGCTTCTTTCTGTACAAACACCCGTTGTGGTACAAACAGGCCTTTCCCCACCTTTAGCTCTCCTTTGGTCGTCATTCGTGGAAGACACGACAGTCCTATTATGCTGGTGCTTGGCACTGAGCATTCACTTTCATTCGCCCGCTCTCATATCTAAGGCAATATCAGTGCATGCTAGGGGCGGAGGTGAAAGTATATGGCAATGGACCGTATCGCCCTGGCTTTAGTGATTATTGGTGCCCTGAACTGGCTCCTGGTGGGAATCGCCCGCTTCGATCTAGTGGCTAACCTGTTCGGCGGCCAGGATTCAATGCTCAGCAGACTGATCTACTCCATTGTAGGGTTAGGCGGCCTCTGGGCCACTAGCTTATTCTTCCGTGAACGAACTCCTAATAAATGACTAGAGGTACATCATGATCCAGCGTAAGACGCCCTAAAATCGGGCGTCTTATGTATGTCTGCCCTGTTCTTAACCACACAGAGAGACTAATTCCCCAGTTCATGTTCCCACTTCTTGGATTCTTAAAATCTTGAGAGAACTTGCCCACATTGCAATGGCCTCTATACTAAGGTTAACCCCCTGCAACAGCTGATGGTTACAGGGGGTTAGCAATTTCTTTCCCTTTTCACCGCAGCTCCCTTACTTAAACAGTCTTCCCAACGCCCTTCCCGTAGCCTTTCCTGCCAAGCGACGTCCAGCCCTCTTGGCCATAGCCTTCGGCCCCTTGCTCACCGCCTGAATGTCGCCCAGCAGTCGCGCCAACCCATAGAGCACACTACGCGTCTGGCTGATAGCACTTCTTTTCCTCCTTGCCACGAACATGACCTCCTTCACCAGTATGTACCCGGCCCATCTCTACTGTCTGCCACTTGCCATTAGTTTACCACACCAACTCCGCCAACTGTAGACGGGTCTTACAGTAATAAACACCTGCCCCGGCAAAGGTAACGGAGTAGGTGTTTTGCTTTGACAGGCCTATTACCCAATTCGACCTGCACGGGAACTCTCTCAGCTCACCGGCCGAGTTTCGTGTTCTCTAGCTTCTCTGGTTCCCGTAACCCAAGCGCCTCAAGACCCCGGCTGCAGCCTGTCCCATAAGGCGGTACCCTTCTTTGCTTGGGTGCAGACCATCTACGGTGAGCTCCTCTCTTATTTCACCCGTGGTCGGGTCGACGAGCGGCGTGTAGAAATCTATGAGCTCCCAGTGTTGCCGCGGAGCTTCGTCCTGCAACCAGGCACGTTGTCGCTGCAACCTTCGTTCGGCTGCTGGATCATCCACGGCAGGCGGCAGCCCGAAGACTACCTGAGCACCGCTACCTTGTACAGCTTCAGCTAGAGCGCGCAGGTTGGCCTCTGTTTCCGACCAACGCATCCCAGCAAACAGAGCATCGTTGCTGCCAATCAGAATTACTACACAAGACGGCTTAAGGCTAAGTGCGTCTTCTTCCACCCGTGAGAGGAGGGCAAAGCTGGTTTCCCCGTTAATGCCCCGATTGACGATGGGTCGCTTAAGAATAGTCGCCGCTTCCTCCACCCAGGAACTTGCCGGGCCAAAAGGATAGCCGTAGGTCAACGAATCGCCAAGTGCAACAATAATATCCGCCGTCATGCTCTTCCCCCCATCCACACCGCTTGCCTGTCTTGGAACCTGCCCTTTGAGTTTACTCTTATCATATTCCCGCCTTGGAAATACCGCAAGGTACCCCTGAGAGGCAGGGGTTCGTACGCCTTGGCCCTCCACTCTTAAAAAAAATGGGCTGCCACGAGGATAGACCCCATGGCAGACCTACATGGCAGGCTCTGGGATGAGGAGAGTGTTTACAAGCCAGAGTCCGCCAGGGAGATGAGGACCCTGAGAACCTGAATAAAATAAGTACCTTCGCGCCACATGTGATTAACAAGACGTGGCCAGAAGTTGGTCTGCCCACCGGGAATGGAACAGGTGACGATATCGTTGAACAACTGTGTCAAAAAGGCTGCATGTTCCTCGACGAGGGCAAGGGTTGGAGCAAATAAAGGCCGTGGATCGGCATTCCGGTTAAAGGCTGATAGGACTGCATCGTACTGCTGGGCGAGTCTCTGTCCCCAACGCAAAGTCTCGCGCCGGTAAGCCTCTTGCTCGGGCAGAAAGCGAACAGCAAGCACCCCCATGTGCTCAAAGTCAATACGCAGCCAAAATAGCATCTCTTCGTAAGCTATAGCCCGAAACTCTTGCCGCAGCCGAGGGATAAGGACCTGTGGGGCTGTGACGGCCATACCGCTCCCTGGCAGTCCAAGATCCTCCAGAGTGGGGCGAGGTCCCCCCCTGAGGCGGGCCAGGACGCCAGAAAAGAAAATGGCTTCACGCCGGATGTGCTCGATGAATCCCGCAGGAAGGATGGCAAGTATCTGGCATGCCTCAAGCCCTGCAGCCACACGGCCTTTAAAGACAATTAGGTGTGCTAAGAGTTCCTGCACTAATATAAGAAACTGAACACTTAGTTCCGGCTGAATACGGTTCTGGTTGCGCAGTAGGGCGAAACGCTCGCCAAAGTCGTGGGCCCGGCGAAACAGCTTTTCTTCGGTAGGATCGAAGGCATTGCGCATAAAGCGCGAATGGTCAGTCATGATGCCCAACCAAAAATCGAGCTCCTGGCGGAGCGGCAACGGGGCCAGGTTTGCTTCTTGAGAGGTGGCAGTCATGGGAATACCCCCTAATTCATGTTTGCAGTGATGGTAGCAGTATATGCGGGAACCTGACCGTGCGCTATTCGCCACCATCTTATTGGCGAATTTGCCTCAGATCCTACTTAAGATCTTCCTGCCCGCCTTTTCTTAAGTCTTAGACAGCCGAAACCGGGGAAAAACTAAGACCTGCCGCAGGGACCATCCCTTGGCAGAGATGTCCTCCCGTGACAGGTCTTGAAGCAAGCCTTAATCTATTTGCCTACGTTCTTGATTTCAGTTCCATAATAACGTTCTTCCAGGGTATCGGCTACTTGACGCCACTGGGCCGAGCGGCGGTCAAGGAAAGCTGCTGAAGTGCCTGTGAGTACGTCTTCTGCTCCACTGTGGGTTGGTCGCGCCCCCGACTCGGCGACAATGTCGCGCAAAGCCTGCGGCACATCAATAATGGGACAAGGAGCGTAGGCGCTCTTCTTATAGAAAGGCTGACGTGCCTGATAGGCCGTAAAGAGCGGTGAGGACAGAACCTCCAGGAGGCTCTTGTCATGAATATTGTCGCTGGCAAAGTGGGCAAAGGCACACGGTTCCACATCACCGGCTGCGTTGATATGCAAATACATCTTACCACCCGCAATGCAGCCCCCGGTAAAGTGCCCGTCGTTCCAGAAATCGGCAATTAGGATAGGTTTGGTATTGCGGATTTGTGCCACCCGCTCTACCAACCAGGCCCGTTGTTCAGGTGTTATCATCATATCGAGGTTGGGCCCTCGGCCTACCGGGATGTAGTGGAAGCTCCAGGCGTACACTGCACCTTTGTCGACCAGGAAATCGATGAACTCATCGGAAAAGATGGTATCGATGTTCTGGCGTGTCACGGTTACCGAGGCGCCAAAGAAGATTCCCCGTTCCCGCAGCCGGTCCATGGTGGCGACGATTTTGTCAAATACTCCTTCACCCCGTCGCGCGTCCGCTTCTTCCCGCCAGCCCTCGAGGCTGATAGCCGGCGTAAAATTGGCCAGCTCCGCCAAGCGGTCGGCGACCTTATCATAGATTAAAGTGCCGTTGGTATAAGCCATGAAGGCGAGGTCCGGATGCTCAGCCACCACGTCCAAGAGCTCAGGATAGGCAAAGGGTTCGCCGCCGGAGAATACAATCCAGTAGATCCCCAGGTCCTTGGCCTCGCGCAGAATCCGGTTCAACAACTCTGGCTCCAGGCGATCCATTTGCTGGTACTTGCCAGCCCAGCAACCTCTGCAACGCTGGTTGCAGGCCGAGGTTGGATCCACCAGAATAGCGCAGGGAATATGCACATTGTAGCGCTTCATTAAGGCATTGCGGTGTGGACCGCCGAGCACAATAGCTTTGATCACCCATATGTTCATGAAGTTCTTGAGCATCTTCTGGTTAGAGGCAAGGCGTTTTATCTGAGCAAACGCTCGTTCATCATCGGCCAGTCTTTTCTTCAGCACTCGAATGTTTTTCTTTTGTCCTTCATCGGGAGCCAAGCGTTCAACAAAGTCAAGGATGCGGGGCAGATTCTCGTCTGGATTCCGGTTCAGGTACTTAAGGGCTTGGTCAAGAGCCAGTTCCGCCGCAAGCTCCCTGGCACGCTCCATCCCCGCTGTCAAGGTGTTGGTCATTGGCATTTGCTTTCCTCCCCCTTTATATCTCTACCCGACAAATTAACAGCTAGGTCTGTCCACCAGCCACCCCCGTCCGCTTTTTTGGCCCACCCCGTTCAGAATACATTCAACCCCAAAGCTCGGGCTCGCACTGCAGCCATGGCAATCAAGGCTACGATTTGCCTGTCGCGCAGGGAGTAATAAACCTCCTTGCCAACACGGCGGGCATTTACCAGCCGCTGGTTGCGCAGGATGCGCAGGTGATGAGAAACAGCTGGCAGACTCAAGTTCGTCAATTCTGCCATATCCCGAACACAGAGCTCTTTCTTGTGATGCAAGGCGTACAGTAATTTGTTCCTGGTGTCATCGGAAAGAATCTTGAACAACTCACCTACACCAGTGAGGCCGGCAACTTGCTCCTTGATTTCTTTTAATTTTGAACCACCGCTTACCTGGCTTGGCATTTCCGCCTGTTTCTCCATCCTATCACTCCTACATTAATCTGGGACAAACACTTAAACAATTGCTTAATTAAATACTAAAAACATTTGGCTGCTTTAGCAAATCTGTTCACTGCAACGAGGAGTCCAAATTAGACAGTTTAGCACAATCTGTTCTTTTAATCCTTGTCTTGCGTTGTTTACCTCGTCAATTCCAAGACAAAAGCAAAAAGCCTGTCACGGATTATTCCCGTGACAGGCCGCAACAAACTACCTAACGTCCTTTGGCCTCACTGCGGTAAGAGTCCAAGGACACCTCCACCACGTCGAGGGGGGAACCATCCTTGGGGCTGGACCAAAAGAGGCGCAGGAAATAGTTTTCGCCTTGGGCAAGACGTGTAGGAAGGGTTAGGCTGAAATAGCCCCAGTCCGGTGCACCACTGGCAGTCATAAGACAGCCCTCATCCACAACCTTGCCGTCGGCCAAAATCTCCCAGTTCAGCGCCGCTTCCCATACTCGCGCCACGCCGCGAACGGTAAGCTCAGAGCCCTGGACCGTAGGAGAAAGAAGCTTGATATTCGTTGAACCTTCTGCGACTACGGGCTCCAGGTAATCCAGACCCCAGAGCTGTGGGATATAAGCCTCGTCAACACCGATAAAACGCACGGGTTTCTCAACTTTGGGCAGCACGGCCAACGCAACAGGGTAGGTGAGCGCCTGTGTGACGATGGCATCAGGTGCTGGGTCCACGTACCTCACCTGCACCTCTATTTCTTCTCCAGTATCAACAACACTCTCAATCTCCACTGCGTAGCCGCCAGTGGGCTTGACGCCCCGCGTTACTACCAGGTAGGTCTCCTCCCCCACAGTTATGGTTTGGGCAAGTTCAAGCTCACGGGAGCGGTTGATCAGATCTCGCACCCCCTGGGGAGCCTCTGCGGGATTCAGCATCTGAAAGGACGGCTTTTTCTCGGGATCGGGCGGCGCCACCGGGGGAACGGCTATCGTCTCTCCCAGGATAATGCTGCGCGTTTCCTGGTCCCATGCTACCTTAAGGCCGAGCACCTCGGCAACAAAGCGCAGCGGTACATAATTGGTACCTTTGTAGTTCAGTGCTTCAGGTACATAATCGACCCCATTGAAGTAGTAGCCAGGGCGGTCGCTTGGCTGGACCTCACGGTCGTTCAATACAAACTGCACCTGGTTCACTAAAGCCGGCACTGTCTCCTTGGCACTGAAACCCACCCCTACTATGAACATCACGCCCGCTAATATAACGGCGGCTAACCTCCATTTCCCTTTCAAGTCCTTTGACCTCCTTCATTCTTGCCAGCCAGCCCGCGCAAAAGGGGCACTTCCTGGGCGCAGGCTTCTTGGTCTTATAGACGAAGCTCGCTCTCTAAAAGTTCCGCTGTAATCTTCTGGAAGCCCTGCCGCCCACCTGCCACGGCCCTGCCACGGGGACGGCCCTGCCCCGGGGACAGTCCCCGTGGCAGGTGTTACGTTTCGCAGGTGCTATTTCGTCTATCTTTAATGAACGGTAATATCAAAAAGGGAGGCATAGGAAGGTGAATTCTAGTAGGTCAACAGTTTTCTTGAAGCTGCGTAAGGGGGTACTCGTACTTCTCGCAGCGCTGCTGATTGTAAGTAGTTTACTGCCTTTGATCTCGGGCCTAGCCTTGGCCCAGGGGCAGCTCATTCTAAGCACCCCTTATCCCGGTGTCACTGCTCGGCCAGGTGAAACTGTAGAATTTCCGCTTGAGGTTCTTAATGCTGGACTCTCTTCGCAACCGGTGAACGTGAGTGTGGTCTCAGCCCCGGAGGGGTGGCAGTACACCCTGGAGGGACACGGCAAAGCGGTACACCAGGTTTTTGCTCAAAGAGGCATCCCCCAAAATCTCACCCTGGAACTGGAACTACCAGCGGAGCTAAAAGAGGGGACATACCAGGTAGTTGTCAGGGCCGCTGCAGGGAAAGCGGTCGCTAACCTCACCCTGGATCTCAAAGTATCTACAAAGGGAACGGGGGAAGGTAAGCTCCAGGCTCAGTACCCGCAGCTGGAAGGGCCAGCTGGGGCCACTTTTGAATTCCGCGTTAATCTTACCAACGATACCGCCAAAGAGCAATCTTACAGTCTGGCGGCTCAAGTGCCGCGCGGCTGGCAGATTTCCTTCAGCCCCGCTTACGACAGCAAAAAGATCGCCAGCTTGAGCATCAAGGCTGGGGAAAGCCAGGCCCTGGATGTGGAGGTTATTCCGGCACAGGGTGTTAAAGCCGGGGAGTATAAGATCCCCATTGCCGCGGTGTCAGCAGGCGGCACACTGCAAACAGAACTGGTAGTTAAGATCACCGGAACATATGAGCTTAAACTATCCACTCCGAGCGGCCGCCTTAATGCCTCTGCCAATCCCGGACAGGAACGGGAGATTACCCTGGACGTTACAAACACCGGCAGTGCTGACTTGAATGGGGTAAGGTTTACTTCCTGGGAGCCACAGAACTGGTCCGTCCGTTTCGAACCGGAGGAACTTGATTTGTTGGCCGCCGGAGAAACCAAGCAGGTTAAGGCTTATATACGTCCCGATCGTCGTGCCATTGCCGGTGATTACGTAGTGAGCCTCACCGCCAGCAGTCCGGAGGCAAGAAGCAGCACCGAGCTACGGGTGTTGGTGAAAACATCGACTCTGTGGGGCATTGTAGGCGTGGCTGTTATTGTTGCTGCCATAGCTGGTGTGCTCAGGCTCTTTAGGCTGTACGGGAGACGATAACCATGGTTGCAGTTGAAAGAAGCCTTATCTCTACTGCAGGGCTTACAAAACGTTACGGGGCCTTCACAGCTGTCGACAATCTAAACCTGGAGATCTTGGCAGGGGAGGTCTTTGGGCTTCTGGGCCCCAACGGTGCCGGTAAGACAACTACCATCTTGATGCTGATGGGGCTAACCGAACCCACAGCTGGTGAGGTAAAGGTGG
>JAAYHG010000027.1 GCA_012735455.1 Bacillota bacterium | reverse complement strand
GCGGCTGCTGTTCTCTTGCGTCTACTCACTTACAGCGCTGACATCTTTAGTCGCTTGCCCTTGGCCTTTGTCTACATGAAGCAGCCGCCGCTCTTGTTCTTGGTTCCCTACTACTTAGCACTGGTAGGCCTCCCTTGGACGTTTCAACACTCAGCCAAGTGGTCACCGTTGCGTCGGAGAGCAGCAGTGTGTGCTGTCCTTCTGATACTAGGCCTAGGGTGGCGCGGTACCGGTCTCGTGCCGCAGCAGCTTACCGTGGATTTTCTTTCTGTTGGCCAAGGGGATGCGATACTTATTCGATCGCCTTCAGGGCAGGCTGCACTTATCGATGCCGGCCCAAGACAGGCCTTCGGTGACAGAGTCTATGATGCGGGTGAAAGCATTGTGCTACCCTACTTGCGTTCGCAGGGTGTTCACCGCTTGGAGATCCTTTTTTTGACTCATGGTGACATGGACCACGCTGGAGGAGCCCCGGCGGTATTGACAGGGTTGCCTGTTGGTGCGGTGCTCGCCCCGCCGAACTTTGCCAAGGAGGGTCCTCCCCTTATCCTGAGCCTGCTCAAGGAAAGGGGTCTGCCCCTTTACAGCGGCAGTCGGGGACTTAAGGTGGATCTGGGGGCAGGGGTAGAGTTTGTGGTGTATAGTCCGCCGGAGGAGCCGATTGTTTCTGCGAGTTACGAGAACGACAACTCCTTGGTTATTGGCGTTCATTACGGCGACAATAGCTTCCTCTTCATGGGCGATGCAGGTGGTCGGGCCGAGGAATTACTCCTGCGGCACGGCGTGCTCTTTGATACTGATGTCCTCAAGGTGGCACACCATGGTGCAGCCAGTGCCACCGGGAGTGAGTTCCTGAATGTTGTGCAACCGGAACTGGCTGTCATTTCGGTGGGTAATAATAACTTTGGCCACCCGAATCCGGAAACCGTGGGCCGGCTCTTTAGCAGCGGGGCTACAGTTCTCAGAACCGATCAGGTGGGCCAGGTGCGAGTCCTGGCCGATGGAGAGCGCTTGCGTGTCATGCCCCGTGCCGGCGGTATAGGTGGAAAGGGAGTGAGGCCATGAATTGGCGCCAACTCTGGCAGCAGCTGGAGCAAAAACAAGTGGCCGCCTGCTATTTCCTCTGGGGAGAAGAGAATCACCTCATAGATCTTACCGTTACGAAAATAGAGCAGGCCTTGGACCTAGGTCAACTGCGAGAGCTCAATTACGAACGGCTGGACGCTCGTACGATCCGGGTGAGTGAACTGGCAACCGCCTGCCGTACTCTGCCGTGGTTGGCTCCGCGCCGCCTGGTGGTGTACGGTGGGCTTAGCCTGGGGACAAAAGCCAAGACTACAGGGCAAGGCAATGAGGTGGAACAGGAAGAGAAGGTCGCGACTGGAGAAAGCAGTAGTGAACAAGAATTCCTGGAGGTTATCGCTGCCCTGCCTCCCACTACTTGCCTCGTAATCACTGCCCCGGGGCCTTGTGACAGCAGGCGACGTATTTTCAAGGCAGTGGCCAAGCTCGGGATTGTGCAGGAGTTTCCTCGCTTGCGCGGTAGGGAGCTGGAGGACTGGATCCGTACGCGCGGAGTTGAGCTTGGTTTAGAGTGGGGCCGGGGAGCGGTAGAGTTCCTGGCTGCCAGAACAGGTCCGGGGCTCGAGCAACTTGAGCAGGAGCTTGCGAAACTGGCAGCTTATGCTGGGCCAGGCGGGAGTGTCGGTCGGGAGGAGATTGAGCTCTTGGTGCCCGAGACCAGCGAAAAGCGGGCCTTCGACCTTATAGATGCGGCCCTAACTGGACAGAGAGATAGGGCCCTCCTTTTATTGGAACAGCTCCTTCGGCAAGGAGAGAGACCCATTGGCTTGGTGGCTTTGTTAGCTCGTCAGGTGCGCCTTATTGCGGCAGCCAAAGAGGAGCTAGAAAAAGGAGGCCGCCCTGAGAAATTGGCCTCAACCTTGAAACTTCACCCCTTTGTTGCCAAGAAGGTAACTGCCCAGAGCAGGCGCTTCTCATGGGAAGCGATTTACAGCCTGGTAACGGCCTTGGCGGCAGCCGATGAGAGTCTTAAGACCAGCACGCTTTCTCCGTGCCTGGCCTTGGAGCAGATTATCTTGGATCTCAAAGAATAAAGGATAACAAAAAAAGCGTGCCTGGCACGCTTTTCTCGTTCTTAGCTTTAGGTTAACTTACCTTGGTCAACTTCCGGCTTAGCTTCGCCTTCTTGCGGGCAGCGTTGTTCTTATGGAGAACACCCTTGGCGGCGGCTTTATCAATAACGCTGAAGGCCTTGGCCATGGTCTCTCTAACTGCTTCTGCGTCGCCCTTATCCAGAGCTTCTTTGAAGCGCCGAATGGCAGTGCGGACACGGGACTTCATGATTGCGTTGCGTAAGCGCCGCTTTTCAGCTACCTTAATGCGTTTCAGTGCTGACTTAATGTTTGCCACTCACTCTCACCCCCTTGACCGCACATGAGCTTATATGTTCACCCACACATTTTATCACGGGCAAAAAGGAAAAGCAAGGAAATGCTGTGCCACAAACTCAGGGTCTAAACCTGAAGCCCATGGCATAGGCTTTCTTGTACACGCGAGTGGCCTGTTGGCATCTCTGCAGTCACATTGGCAAATGAGGTGAAGACCTTGCGCTGGCAGTTCGTGCGTTTGGTCAGGCCCCCGGGACGGTCTGGAACCGTGTGGCGGAGCCCGTTTATAAGAAGTATTGTCCTTACAACGCTTGGGTTTTGTTTGGTGGCCTTTGGTGTTTCCTGGGTACCGCGTCTTGCACCGCCTCAGGCCGTACCTGTCTTTGCGTTTGCGCAAGATGGGACGCCCACAGGGAAGGGGTGGATTGGAGCTGTTTTGCAGCAGTACCCTATTGATTTCCCAGCTATCCTGAAGCAGGGTCTGCCACAGATTACCTTCTTTGAAGAAGCTGGAGAGGAAGAGGTTTGGTTACAGCGGGTAGACCTGTTAGCCCGGGGCACTGGCTCGCTCAGGAGCCTGCGCTTGCCGCTAGGTGGCGGCCCTCTGGATTTTCTCGCCAGTGAGCTGGCGCTACTAACACCGCCTGGGAGCGCTGCTGCCGATGAGAGGCGTGGTGCGGTTGAAGTACTGCAGGAATCCCCCCCGCCTGCACCGGAGCAAGCAGGGAAAGAGCCGCCGGAGCCAGCTCAGCCTGTGCAGGCACCAACAGGGCCCCCCTTGGTGGCTATCTATCACACCCACACTTCCGAAGACTATGTTCCCACCAGTGGTGTAACCCATATGTATGACAAGAAGGCAGGCATTGTGGTTGTAGGTGAGGCGCTTACTCGGGCACTGGTGGAGGAGCACGGCATACGCACTGTGCACGATAAGACAGCCCACGATAAGGAGGTTTATCGGGAGGCGTACCTCCGCTCCGCGGTTACGGCAGCCAGGCTTTGCCAAGAAAATCCAAGCCTCAAGGTGCTTCTTGACATTCACCGCGACGCACCGTCCAGAAACAGGGCTGAGTCCCGCAGCATGACCACCACGGAAATAAATGGGGAAAAAGTGGCACGTCTCTATCTTATAGTGGGCACGGACCGGCTCGGTCTCGAACACCCCAATTGGCAAAAGAACCACGCCTTTGCCCTGAAACTGCAACAAATACTAGATGCACTCTACCCAGGTCTTTCTCGGGGTATCAAGATTGATACCGCTCGTTTCAACCAGCACTTACATCCGCGGGCACTCTTGGTGGAGGTGGGTGGGGATCAGAATACACTGGAAGAGGCAGAGTTGGCAACCAAGTATTTAGCCGAGGCTCTGGCAGCGCTGATTCCGGAACTTGAGTAACCGGCCTTCCGCCGTCTATCGAGTGCTTTCCTAAAACACCTGTTCCAGCTTCTTGCTTAAAGGGGCGGCTGTGCGGCCGCCCTGAACTGTTGCTGGGGTAGGGTGGAAATGATATAATCTTCGTTAGTTAGCAAGCCTGGAAGGAAGGCAGGGGTTCCCGTGGTGCAGGACATGACTTCTCATATACGCAATTTCTCTATTATTGCACACATAGATCACGGCAAGTCAACCTTGGCAGACCGGATTCTGGAGTTAACCGGTACCTTGAGCCAGAGGGAGATGGAGGCTCAGGTGCTGGATCAGATGGACCTGGAGCGGGAGCGTGGAATTACCATCAAGCTTACGCCGGTGCGAATAGACTACCGCGCTGAGGATGGGACAGATTACCAGCTCAATCTTATCGACACACCCGGCCACGTAGATTTTACTTACGAAGTATCCCGCAGTCTCGCGGCCTGTGAGGGCGCGCTCTTGGTAGTGGATGCCACCCAGGGAATTGAGGCCCAGACACTGGCTAATACCTATTTGGCCCTGGACCACAACCTTACCATCATACCGGTGATTAACAAGATTGACCTTCCTAGCGCCAATCCTGAGCGGGTTCGCCGCGAGCTAGAAGAACTCTTGGGGCTGGATGCCTCCTGTGCCATTCTCTGCAGTGCCAAGACAGGGGAGGGCGTTTCTGACGTCCTAAAGGCAGTGGTGGAGCGTATTCCACCTCCACAAGGGAAAAGCGATGAGTCCCTGGCGGCCCTTATTTTTGACTCCAAGTTTGATCCTTATCGCGGCGTGATTGCCTACCTGAGGGTGATGCAGGGAAGCATCCAGCCGGGGCAGAAGATCCGGCTCATGAACACAGGCAAAGAGTATGAGGTGAATGAGGTGGGCGTTTTTCGCCCAGCCCTTACCCTGGTGGACGCTCTAGGACCGGGAGAAGTAGGCTTTATCAGCGCCAGCATCAAAAACATTCGCGATGCGCGTGTTGGTGATACCGTGACTGATGCCGAGCGGCCTGTGGCGGCACCCCTACCTGGTTATCGGCGCCTGCGGCCCATGGTGTACTGCGGCCTCTACCCACAGGAGACCAATGAGTATGGTCAGCTCAGGGATGCCCTGGAAAAACTGCAGCTCAACGATGCTGCCCTTGTCTTTGAACCTGAGACGTCGGTTGCTCTGGGTTTTGGTTTTCGCTGCGGTTTTCTGGGGCTCTTGCACATGGAGATAGTCCAGGAACGACTGGAACGGGAATTTAAGGTGAGCCTTATTGCCACAGCCCCGAACGTGGTTTATGAGGTGACCAAGACGGACGGGGCAGTGCTCTTCGTGGATAGCCCAGCCAAGCTGCCGCCGCCTACAGAGATAGAAACAGTGGCCGAGCCTTACGTACGAGCTAGCATTATCGTACCCACGGACTACATTGGTGCGGTTATGGAGCTGGCTCAGGAGAAGCGAGGAACGTACCACAACATGGAGTATTTGGATCAAAACCGTGTCCTCATAACGTACGACATGCCGCTTTCGGAGATCATCTTCGACTTCTTTGACCTGCTGAAGTCCAACACCAGGGGTTATGCCTCTCTTGATTACGATTACCTAGGGCATCGAAAGGGCGACCTGGTGAAGATGGATATCCTTATTAACGGCGAACCGGTGGACGCCCTGTCGGTAATTATTCACCGGGAGCGGGCACAGTACCAAGGCCGGCAACTGGTAGAAAAACTGAGAAGCCTAATCCCGCGGCAACTGTTTGAGGTACCAATTCAGGCTGCTGTTGGTGGTAAGATCATAGCACGCGAAACGGTGCGCGCCCTGAAAAAAGACGTTTTGGCTAAGTGTTACGGTGGCGACGTTTCAAGAAAGCGTAAGCTCCTTGAAAAACAAAAGGAAGGTAAGAAGCGAATGAAGCAGGTGGGGAGTGTAGAGATCCCGCAAGAGGCTTTCATGGCAGTCCTGAAGGTGAAGTAAATGAAAAAAGTGCTTGCCCTAGCTCCAGCTCTCTATATTCATGTGCCATTCTGTATCCAGAAGTGCTTCTATTGTGATTTTGCCTCCAGGCCGATTTCAGCACCTGAGGTGGAGAGCTATCTTGCTGCCTTAGAGCAAGAAGGGAGAGCCGTTCTTGCCTCCTGGCCAGTTAGCTGGGAGGCTCCTTCTATTTATGTCGGCGGGGGTACCCCTACGGCTCTGCGCCCGGCAGAGCTAGAGCGGGTGCTTAGAGTGGCAGCTGCTTTCCCCCGGGCACGCGGCGCAGAGTGGACAGTAGAAGCTAATCCGGGCACGGTGGACGAGGCTAAGCTTAAGCTGCTCCTTGACTCGGGCGTTAACCGCCTTAGTTTCGGTGTGCAGAGCTTTGACGATGAAGAGCTCAGGTTCTTGGGCCGCATTCACACCGCTCGTGATTCTGTGGCTGCCTGGGAACTGGCCCGGAGGGTAGGGTTCTCCAATCTTAGCTTGGACCTAATCTATGCTCTCCCTGGCCAGTCACTGGATAGCTGGCGCCGCACTTTAGGCCAGGCGGCAGCCCTATGCCCAGAGCACATTTCCGCCTATAGCTTGTCTGTGGAGCCGGAGACAGAATTTGGGCGCCGACAAGCGGCGGGTACTCTAGAACCGGTTGACGATGAGTTGGACCTCGCACTTTACCAGGAGGCTCAGGAGGTGCTTTCTAAAGCAGGACTGCTGCAGTATGAGATTTCCAATTTTGCCCGTCCAGGGTACGAGAGCAGACACAATCTGGTTTATTGGCGCAACGAACCTTATTGGGGACTAGGCCCGGCTGCTACTTCATACATTGGTGGTGAGAGGCGTACCAATCTAAAGAAGGTGGCAGACTACTGCCGGGAGCTTGAGGTTGGACGGGCACCTGTTGCCGAGAGGGAGCTTGCTGGACGCGAGCTGGAGATGGCGGAGACGGTGATTCTGGGCCTGAGACTTGTTCAGGGTATAACTTGGGAGCGTTTTTACGAGCGCTTTGGGGTTGATCTCAGGAATGTGTATCCCGAAGTTATCAAGCGACTGGCGGCAGCAGGCCTTATAGTTAGCGATAAGCGGGGCTTGCGCCTTACCCCTAGGGGGCTGGCAGTGGCAAACCGCGTGTTTCTTGAGTTTTTACCAGATTAGGACCTTCTTGACAAGGAGGCCCTTTGATGTTATCGTTGTGTTGGATTCTTAGCACTCTCGGAGCGAGAGTGCTAAGTGCGGATTAGACTTTAAGCCCCTGGAAGGTCCTGCTTACTATGTAGCGTACGGTCCTTTGAAAGCTAAGGAGGGGAGCCGGTGCTTTGTAAGCGCAAACAGGCGGTACTGAGAG
>JAAYHG010000292.1 GCA_012735455.1 Bacillota bacterium | reverse complement strand
TAGTACCACAGAAGGGAGGCTAGGGCTGTGCCTGAAGTTGCAGAGGCGCAACAGTTTCGTCGGCGCAGATTCGGCTTTTTCTTTGTCTTTCGTCTAGCACCTGGCTTTTTTGTCGGCTTCGTTCCAAGGCGGAGAGCCTTTGGCGCTGATCTCACCGGTGGTGGTTACTGGGGCGATGATTACGGTTACGATGAAGAAATGTGCATTCAACGCATAAACGAGCAAGAATTCGCATTCCTCCAGCGCATCGGCGTACCTGAAATGACAGTAATGCTATAGTTGGGATGCTGAGAATATTAAGCCCGGCACCTTCTCTTGGTGCCGGGCTTAATATTTGACAAGCGTTTATACCATATTGAGTTGGACACCAACCGGCCACTAAAAACAAATCCCGGCACCTGATCAGGTGCCGGGAACATTTGTCATTGCTGGAGCGGAAAACGGGATTCGAACCCGCGACCCTCGGCTTGGGAAGCCGATGCTCTACCACTGAGCTACTTCCGCTCGTAGTTTTATTATACTCCACTTCTTGCATTGATGCAAGGGTTCGCGGTTCGCCGGTTTGGGTCCACAAGAGATGACTTAAGCCTTGGGTGGTTTGTTATAGCCCCTCTCCCCATAAGGCTGCAGGTGCTCCAACCATTTTGCCTCTAAGGCTTCCAGGTCCTCCCTATAATCATGGCTAGGATCCTCTTTAAGCTTCAACTCTTCTAGGATCTCAAAACTAAAGCTTTCTGCTCCATATTCGTTCCAATCCTTTTGGAGTTGACGGTTGGGGTGCATACCCTGTTCCAGCTGGAAGCGGTGCCTATTGATGCCACCGTCCAGGTTAGGACTACTCAGAACCAGAATTTTTCCGTTGACCAGATTTCGAATGGCGACCACGCCCTTAGGTCGCGGTGTCTGCTTATACTCCTGTTTGATCATTCTCCTGTCCAAGGCGTTTCCCTCCTTCCCCCTACCTATCACCTAGTGAGAGCTGGCCTTAGCTGCGTTCACCGCACTGGCATCGGTGGGTAGGAAAAGCTAGTAGATCATCGGCACTCTTCCTTCAACATTAGATGCCCTTTGGCAGGTAGTCTGCAACATCTACGCCATAGCATTTGCCAAGAGCGATTAATTCATCTATCACCTCTTGAGAGAGGGGAATACCGTTCTCTAGTCGCTCGGCCTTGGTTTGGCGCTCGGGATCGCCGGGCAAGAGCACCGCTTGGTGGCCAGGGGCAGGGGGCAAGGCCCTAATCTCTGCGCAGAGATGATCTATGCGCGCCTGGAATTCCTCTTGGGAAAGAAACAGGTCGGTTTTCATGGCAGCAAAGAAATGACCGGTACCCTGGGGTTTGGCGAAATCGCCGTATAGGTGGCCCATCTGAGGACCAATGGCTGCCCCGGTTATTACGCCAGAGAGTATCTCAACAAGGAGGGCCAGGCCTGATCCCTTGTGCCCACCCACAGGTAGCATCAATCCTTCAAAGGCCGCTTGGCCATCGGTGGTGGGATAACCGTTCTTATCCAGCGCCCATCCCTCAGGAATGGACTGTTTGATCTTCGCTGCAAGGATGATCTTTCCTCGGGCCACAGTGCTAGTGGCCATGTCAAAGACGATGGGCCGCTCGGGATTACCGGTAGGAACAGCGTAAGACAGGGGGTTGGTACCAAAGTAAGGCTGCCGAGCACCCCAAGCTGGCATGGTGGAGGGGGCGTTGGTGGCAGCAAAGCCGATCAAACCCTCCCGCACCGCCCGGGAAGTGTAATAGGCCAGGGTGCCGCAATGAGTAGACTCTTTGCCGCCACCCACCCCAATGCCAAACTCCTTGGCTTTGGCAATGGCCAGGTCCATGGCCTTAACACCAACCACTGCACCGGAACCGTTGTTGCCACTCACTAGGGCAGCAATTCCACAGGCTCTAACAACAGTAACCTCCGTTGAGCGCGCCACCAGTCCCAGCTCCACGCGTTTGCAGTAGATGCCCAGACGACTTATGCCGTGGGAATCCACACCGCGAAGATTGGCATCCAGAAGATTGTCTACCACGACCTTGGCATCCGCGGCTACTGTACCAGCAGCGGTGAGAACCGCCTCGGCATAGGAGCGCAATTCAGACACAGGTACGCGCTTAGTCCCTTTACTCAATTATCTCGCAACCCCTCTCCACTAGGAGCTTATCTACCCAGGACCTGTCTCCGCTTAGGCCCCGCTCTAAATCGGCCAAAATTTGCCGTTCCTTTTCTGCCAAAGCCTGGGCTTTGGCCAAAACCTCTTCGGCTTCCTGGCGAGGAATAATCATCACCCCGTCGTCGTCACCCACCACCACGTCCCCAGGGTTGACAACTACGCCACCACAGCTTACGGGAACATTGATTTCTCCCGGGCCGTTCTTGTAGGGCCCTCCCGGCGTACTGCCGGCTGCAAAAACAGGGAAACCCAGCTCCCTGATAGCTGCTACATCGCGCACGGCACCGTCCAAGACAAAACCTCGTATCCCCCTTAGGGCAGCCAAACGGCACATGATCTCACCCAGCATGGAGTGGCTGAGGTCACCCCCGGTGGCTACAACGATGACGTCTCCCTCTTGGGCTATATCAATAGCCTTATGTACCATAAGGTTATCACCCGGGGCCGCTTTCACAGTAAGGGCGCTCCCCACTAATTTGCTGCCAGGCCGCCCAATGTTCTTCACCCTTGGATGCATGGCATAAAACCGGCCCATAGAGTCGCCAATGTTGGGCGTGGCTATCTCTTTAAACCCGTCCACTACGGTACGCGGCAGCCGTTCAAAGGACATATACACGCGAAAACCAATGTTCCCCACGGCAAAGCCCCCTCAGGTTCTTATTTCAAGTGTCAATTCACCAACGCCCAGTAGAATCCCTGCTGACGAGCATTACTAACTTCCGAGTTGCACTGTGGAACCTGTTTCTTGTCCGAAAAGGTCGCAGACACGCACAGCTACAGTGCGTTTGCTCTTGGTGGCCACAATCCCTGTGGCCACACAGGGAACCCCGGGGGCCTTCCTATTGAACACACCGACCCCCTGCCAGCGACTTTGAAAGGTACTGCCATTGTAATCCCAGTCCACAGCCCAATAGGAAATAAGATCCAAACCCGAAGGTGCAGTCGACCCGGGTAGTTCATAGCGGACTAGAGAAATCTCTATCTTTACCAGGTGATCATTCAGCTGCCGCAACCGTGGTTCTCCTAAGACAAGGCGCGCACAGAGAGGGAAACACTCCGCAAGAGACGTGTCGGGGCTTAACCTGGGATTGGGTTGTGTTATCTCATCCCAAACGTGCGCGGCGATATGCCGGCTTTCCACAGGGAGGGCGGCTGTACCGCCGAACTCAGTCAGTAACTCTTGCAGGCGCAGGTGGTAATCTAGTTCGTAGTCCCAACCT
>JAAYHG010000291.1 GCA_012735455.1 Bacillota bacterium | reverse complement strand
TCTTATAGCCGGCTGGAAGGAAGCCTTTCCGGAGCGCGAACTACCGGCTAGTACCTTGGCCGCACTTTATACCAACTTGAACCTAGATGCCCGCTTTTCTCCTCAGGGCAAAGGCAACTGGGGTTTGAGCGAATGGCAGCCGCGGCCCGCACGCTCCAGCGTTCCAGCCACGTCGCTCATGGGTAAGAGCTACCAACAAGATCGTTACCGGCTGGTATCCAGCATGGATACCGAGGAGCCTGATACCGATCCGATGGTAGCCATTATTCCAGACGACGAGGTGGACGCCCCCCTGCTCGAAGAAGAGTGGGGCCAGGATGAGGATCAGTCATAGGAGGTGAGAGGTATGAAGATTCGTTGGTGTGGTCACGCCTGTTTTCTCTTAACCACGGATAGCGGCCTTAAAATCTTAACCGATCCCTTTGACGAAACAGTAGGCTATCCGCAGCCCGCTGTGGCCGTTGACGTGGTAACAGTGAGCCATGATCACTTCGACCACAATGCCGTACAGCTGGTTCCGGGCACTCCCAAGGTGGTGAGCGGTGTCGGTGAGCATGGGCTGGAGGGTGTCACCATCACCGGTCTTGCCACCTATCATGATGAAGTTCAGGGCGCAAAGCGCGGCGAGAACACCGTCTTCACCATCGCTGCCGACGGGCTGCGCATTGTGCACCTGGGGGACCTGGGCCACACCCTGAATGCTTCCCAGATCATGGCGCTGCGCCCAGTCAACGTCCTTCTTGTTCCCGTAGGCGGGCACTTCACCATTGACGCCCAGCAGGCCAAGGAAGTGGTGGAGGCACTGAATCCCAATGTGGTGATTCCCATGCACTTCAAAACTGAAGCGCTGGACTTCGCTATCGTCGGCGTAGAGCCCTTCCTGGAGCTCATGGGCGGCGGTGAGCGCCTACATTCCACCACCCTAGAGCTGACGGCACGCGACCTTCCGACCGAGCGCCGGATTGTGGTGCTGGTCTACAGGTGATTCTTGACAGGGGGCGGCCGCTCCAGTAAAATGAAAGAGTATGGACAGGCCGCTCCACTTGATCCGTTTCCTAGAGATAACAAGGTACGGTACAACATACGATTTCTAGTTTTCAGGAGCTAGAAATTTTTTTTTGGGAACAGAAGGAGGACACAGCGTGGCTAAGTTTGTCTTTGTTACCGGTGGAGTTGTCTCATCCTTGGGCAAAGGGATCACCGCTGCCTCTCTGGGCCGGCTGCTAAAGAGCAGAGGGCTTGAGGGCACACTCATCAAATTCGACCCCTACATCAATATGGACCCTGGTACCATGAGCCCTTATCAGCACGGTGAAGTCTTTGTCCTGGAAGATGGGGCTGAAACAGATCTGGACCTGGGACACTACGAGCGCTTCACAGATCAAAACCTTACCTGGCAGAGTAATGTTACAACTGGCAAAATTTACGGCACCGTCCTCGAGAAAGAGCGGCGGGGCGATTTTCTCGGCGGTACAGTGCAGGTGATCCCGCACATAACCAATGAGATTAAGGATCGCCTACACCGGCTCGCACAGGAGAGCGGTGCCGATGTAGTTATCTGTGAAATTGGCGGTACCGTGGGTGATATTGAGAGCCTGCCTTTCCTGGAGGCTATTCGCCAGATGAAGAGCGACGTTGGCCGGGATGAGGTACTCTACATTCACGTCACGCTGGTCCCCTATATTGAAGCTGCAGGTGAGCTTAAGACCAAGCCAACTCAGCACAGCGTAAAAGAGCTCAGAAGTATTGGTATTCAGCCGGACATCATTGTCTGCCGTACCCAACGCCCCTTATCCGAAGGGGTGCGGCAGAAGATCGCCCTTTTCTGCGATACTGAGAAACGCGCTGTTATTGAAAACCGCGATGTGGAATGTGTGTACGAGCTTCCTTTGGTTTTGGCTGAACAAGGGTTGGACGACATTGTGGTGGAAAAGCTTGGGTTGAAATGCGGTGAGCGCGACCTGCGTGAATGGCTGGACATAGTGTATAAGGCTAAACACCCCAGCGGCGAGGTGACCGTTGCCCTGGTGGGCAAATATGTGGCCTTGCACGACGCCTACCTTAGCGTAGTCGAGTCTTTGCACCACGCCGGCATTGCCGCCGGTGTGGCGGTAAAGATCCGCTGGCTCAATTCCGAGGACCTGGAGGTGGGTGATCCCGCTGAGCTCCTGGCCGGTGTCCAGGGTATCCTTGTGCCAGGCGGCTTCGGCGATCGCGGCATCGAGGGCAAGGTGCTGGCGGCGCGCTATGCCAGGGAACACAAGATTCCCTACCTTGGCCTCTGCCTGGGTATGCAGGTTGCGGTCATCGAATTTGCCCGGAGTATAATGGGTTGGACCGATGCAAACAGTGCTGAATTTGATGAGGAAAGCTCTCACCTTATGATCGACCTGATGCCCGAGCAGAAGGGCATCTCCGCCAAGGGTGGGACTATGCGCCTGGGCGCCTACCCCTGCCAGCTGGTGCCTGGTACCAAGGCCCAGGCCGCTTACGGGGAGGGACAGATCTTCGAACGCCACCGGCACCGCTACGAGTTTAACAATACCTACCGGGATGTGCTGGAGGCCAAAGGCCTCAAAGTAGCGGGCACCTCTCCAGACGGGCGGCTGGTGGAGATCGGTGAGCTCGAAGATCACCCCTGGGTTGTGGGCTGACAGTTCCACCCCGAGCTAAAGTCCCGGCCCAACAGGCCGCACCCCTTGTTCCGCGAGTTTATCCGCGCGGCGCGAGAGCATGTCCTATAAGCTCCGCCTGTTCTTCTCAAGCCCCCGTCTGTCTTAAGTCAGTATTTTTCTTTAGAGCACGAAGGGAGTGGGGAGCATGGTAGAGTTAGAGGCAATCAAGGACACCGTACAGAACGTGGCCGAGGCCATCGCCGCTGTGCTGGACCTGGACGTGAGCATAATCGACCGTTCCTACGTGCGCCTGGGGGCCACCGGCCAGTATGCTCCCGAGCTATACTCCAAGGCTGCACGTGACTCCCTTTTCGACCATATCCTAAAAACAGGCCGCCCTGGCTTTATTGAGGACGCAGGCAGCAGTGTCCTCTGCCAGCGTTGTGAGGGCCGCGCCACCTGCCGCGAATTGTCCACCTTGGGCCAGCCCATCTTCTGTCACGGCACTGTGGTGGGTGTGATCGGTGCTGTGGCCTTCACTCCCGATCAACGCGACCGCCTGCATGCCTCTTCTCGCCAGCTCATGAACTTTCTCAGCCGCATGGCGGGTCTCTTAGAGAGCAAACTGCTCTTGGTAGAGGCCCTGGCGGAAGAAGAACGCCGCAACCGGGAGGTGCGGGAGAACCACATCTCTTCCAGTTCACTAAGCCCCCTCAGCTTCAATGACATCCTGGGCCAGGATCCTGCTTTCTTAGCCACCAAAGAGCTGGCCAAGCGTGTAGCTCCATCCATCTCTACCGTCCTTATCCGCGGTGAGAGCGGTACCGGCAAGGAAATGTTCGCCCGGGCTATCCACAGCGCCGGGCCGCGGGCCGAAAACCCATTCGTGGCTGTAAACTGCGCTTCCATCCCGGAGAGTCTCCTGGAGAGCGAGCTCTTCGGCTACGAGGGCGGTGCCTTCACCGGTGCCAGGAAGGGGGGCAAGGTGGGTAAATTTGAGCTTGCCCACGGTGGCACCTTGTTCTTGGACGAGATCGGCGATCTGCCCCTGCACCTGCAGCCCAAGCTGCTGCGCGTTCTGCAGGAGCGTCAGGTGGAACGGGTGGGCGGTACCCGGCCCATACCCATCGACGTCCGCATTATCGCTGCCACCAACCAAAACCTGGAGCAACTTATTGCCGCACGCTCTTTCCGCAGCGACCTCTACTACCGCCTCAACGTCATCCCTCTTACCATACCACCCCTGCGCGAACGCAGCGGCGACATCCTCTTTCTCACCCGCTTCTTTATCTCCAAATACTGCAATTTCCTGGAGCGCCCCCTCTGCGACATTAGTCCTGAGACAGCGCAGATCCTAAAAGACTATTCGTGGCCCGGGAATGTTCGCGAGTTGGAAAACACAGTGGAGTATGCCGTGAACATGGCCGCGGGAACGACTATTCTACCAACAGACCTACCACCGCCTTTGTGGGCTGGAGCTGGTCCGGATATTGCATGGGATGCAGGGAAAGCCCTCCGCGCCATACCAGAGCCAGAACCCCTGCCGGACGGTACCCTAGAGGAGCTGGTGAGCGCCTACGAGGCCGAAATACTGGCTCGCTACCTGGCGGAATTCGGGACCTCGGCTGTGGCCAAGACCGAGATTGCCACCCGTCTGGGTATTTCTGTGGCCACCTTGTACCGTCGTTTAAGTAAACTCCGGGATTTAATCGAAGAGAAGAAAACCATCGCCTCTCAAGAATGAGAAAATAATTGCAGAATCGCGAAAAAACAGGGCTTTTTTTCGCAGATCCGCGAAAAAGAGCCCTGTTTCTTTGCTTCCCGGTTGGCACGATGCATGCATGTAGATTATGAAGAGGCTATAGGAATTTTAGGGGTCTCCTGCTGTTAGAAGGGGGAGGAACAGGATGGCAACAAAAGACCTTGTGGATCTGCTTCGTGACCAGGTGCGGCCCGCCTTCGGTTGTACTGAGCCGGTGGCCTGCGCCCTGGCTGTGGCCCGGGCCCGTGAAGCTTTGGGGGAGCCCGTTCGCAAGATTTCTCTAGTCACCAGCCCCGGGGTATACAAAAACGGTCTCGGCGTGGGCATACCAGGCACGGGTGCACGTGGTATCCCCATAGCTGCGGCTCTGGGGGCGCTTATCGGGGAATCCGTGCGCGGGCTGGAGGTACTGGCCCCGGTTACGCCTGCATCAGTCCAAGCCGCGATGGATATGGTGAGCAGCGGGGCAGTAACCGTAACCTACGATCCCCGTTTTCCCGGGGTCTACGTAGAGGCAGTTGTAAGCGGCGACTCTGGCAGTGCCAAAGCGGTGATTCAGGGCACCCATACCAACATCGTTTACGTGGAAAAGGACGGTGTACCCCTGGAGGGGAGCCGGCCGCAGCCCTCTCAGGCCGGTAGTGCGCCTGAACACACAGCTGCATACCTAAACGGCCT
>JAAYHG010000290.1 GCA_012735455.1 Bacillota bacterium | reverse complement strand
TTTCCTGGTACGCTCAGGAGCGGCGGTGCGCGCCGAGGGAGTGGATACAGCGGCGAACGCTGTCTTGGCGATCCTTGCCGATAGAGAGAGACTCTCTGCTATGCGTCAGGCAGCGGCCCGTGTGGCCCGTCCACACGCAGCGCTGGACGCGGCAGAGGGAATCCTGAGCCTTATCAAATTGAAAAACAGCGTATCCATGTAAAGCCCACTGGGATACAGGCAGGCCCCCCCTCATATAAATGCATAGAAAGCTGCGGGAGGGCTGACTGTGCTGCAAGAGCTTGCCTTTAACTTCTGCATCGCCCTGGGAGTGGTCTTAGGGGGGACGCTCTTAGGAAGCCTGGGTGCCACCCTCACCTCTCGGCCACCGGGGGACACCATGCTGGCACTGGCAGAACGGATCAAGCTGTGGGCCGTGGCGGTAGCCATTGAGGGTACTTTTTCCATGTTTCGCGCCCTTGAGGCAGGGCTGCTGTATGGGCAACTGGGGCCGGTGGCCAGACAGCTTCTCTGTCTCCTGGCCGCTTTCTTAGGGGCGCATACCGCCTATGTACTGATCACTGCCCTGGTGGGTCCAACATGAAGAGGAAGGCTACCCAAGGCGCAGCATTCTTTGTTCTGGGCTTTCTTATGGGCTGCGTTTTCTACAACCTCCAAGCGGGGCACCTTTTTGACCAGCTGCATCAGAAACGAATCGAGCTGGAAACCAAATTGGCAGCAGCTGAAACACGCCTCGCCCGCCTGGAGGGAACCCTCACTCCAAGTAACGAAGCGGTGATCCGCGAAGTAGAGGTGCGGGTAAGCTGTTCTCTTAACTCTGGCGTCAAGAACCAAATTAGAAAAGAGATCGAGGATTGGCTTGGCCTTTTTATTGGTCGGCCCTTGGACTCCCTCGATCCGGAAGCTATCCCTTTTATTGTTCACCAGCGCACACTCAACATAAACGGGCGCACCCTGGTTCTCTTAGCCGAAAACACCATTATAAGTGAACGTCTGCTCATGTACGTCCGAGCAGTGCCAGAACAAGACCCGCTAACTACAAATTAGGTAAGGCAAACAGTGCTTTACCGCCTAGATTCTCCGGAAGGACTAGTTCCTGGCCAGGATATACGAGCCGCGGATTATTTAAGCCATTAAAATCAGAAAGGTCTGGATAAAGCTCGCCTACACCGTAGAAACGCTTGCTGATGCCCCACAGGGTGTCACCGGGACGAATAATGTAACGTTGTCCTGCAGCCGCTCCCTGGGGGAATGCAGGTGAGGCCACCGGCCCAGAGGCAGCATCTCCAGGCCCCTCTGCCGGAGGCGCTTCCCGACCCACGGTCGGCTCACGAGAGCCTTCTACACCTTCTAGAGAAGTGGCAGGATAGAGCTGCTCGCTCACACCCTTTCTAATCCAGCGAACCGCACCGGTCACCAGTGCAGTCACCAACAGCAAGCTCAACACGATAGCTAAAGAAAAACGCCAGGGACTTTTTAGACGATAGCGCACCCGCGATGATACCAAAGCACCTGTTGCGGCGCTCTCGCGCACAGCTGCCGCCATCTCCGCTGGGTTCACCTGTACCAGTTCGCCGTCGGTCCAGACGTAGATTGCCTCCTGGCCTAATTTGGTATCCAAAACCAAGGCCATCTGCCACGGTTCTGGAAAGCTCGCTTTATGTACCGCCAGGTCATGGTTCGAGAGGAATACACCTAGGCCGGCGTGGGTGTGAAACCAACCTACCACTTGAAAAGCTGGATATTTTGCTTGGGCTTCAGCACCAAGGTTCTTAACTGACTCTGGTGTCAAAAGGAAACTGGTAGACACCGCTCCAGCCTCACGCATCTGGAGCGCCGCCTCCACGCGCACTAGCATCCCGGAGTCCGTCTTGCGCACCCGCCCCAGCAACAATCCGCCAATCTCCCTTGCTTCTGCCTGTCGGGCCCAGGCCAGTATCTCGTTCTTGGCTGCTCTGGATATGTGAACCCTGGCTACCATCTTATCCCCCCCAGCCAGCCTCCCCAGTGTGAATTGCCTGATAGCATACCTAAGTATTTCTATTCGTTCCCTGGCGTTAATTCCCTGCTACAAGAAAGCAAAAATGTAAGTAGAACCACGTTGGTCCTGTTGACATATCTTAGAAGGAAAGGCAGGACCAATTACCATCAGGGAAGGGGGGAATATCATGCCACAACTAGCACCTAGACCCCTGCCATACAGCGACCTGCCTGGATTGTCTGCCCGCCAACTGGCAGAGCACTATAAGCTCTACTTGGGTTATGTTAACAAGACAAACGAGATCTGGGATCTCCTGCAAACCGTGGATCGACAGTCCGCCAACAGCACCTACAGCCCCTACAGGGAATTGAAGCTGGAAGAAACCTTCGCCTTAAACGGGGTCAAACTCCACGAACTCTACTTCGCTAATCTCGGCGGGTCGGGAGGTCCGCCCACAGGAGAAATCTCGTTCTTTATCCAACGGGACTTTGGTTCAGCGAGTTCCTGGACCACGGACTTTCGTGCCTTGGGCCTGGCCGCACGCGGCTGGCGCATCCTGGCACTCGATATTAACGATCGCACACTACACAACTTTCTCTTAGATGCCCATAACGTTGGAGGCATCCAGCGTAGTGTCCCTCTCCTGGTCTTGGACGTCTATGAGCACGCCTATTTGTTAGATTACGGTACAAACCGTGCCCACTACTTGGATGCTTTCTTTTATAATATCGATTGGCAAGAGGTTAATCGCCGCTTGCGTCCTTACCTGCGGCGTAATACTCCCGTAGCCACCTTGAACGAGGATGTCCTTACTTGACCTGCACCCCCTTGCTTTTGCTCCTTAGCTGTGCTATATTTCGTTATGACAATAGCATTAGGAAGAAGACCTTCAGGGCAAGGTGCGGAGCACTGCTCCTATTCCTGACCGGCGGTGAAGCTTCCGGCTCCAGCCGAGAAGACTAGCCCGCGAGCCACAGAGGTGGTTGATCTGGTAAAATCCAGAGCCGACGGTATAGTCCGGATGAAAGAAGGTGTGCCAGCTTTAGTCTAGCACGTTCTCCCTGGAAGGCCCTTCTTCCAGGGATTTTGTTTTGAGGAGGTCAGGTCCAAAAATGACCCGTCTTAGTGACACCCGCTATCTGGTAAAGGTTGCTTTTCTTGGTACTCTGGGCTTCCTTCTTATGTACCTGGAGTTCCCGCTCCCGCTCATGCCTACCTTTCTTAAGTTTGACTTTGGCGACCTACCCGCCCTCATCGCCGGCTTTGCCTACGGACCTGTTGCCGGTCTCTTGGCTGAGGTAATCAAGAACGCGATCTTTCTCCTCTCAGGGCGTTCTGAATCCGGCATTATCGGTGTCACCGCCAACCTTATAACCGGCTGCAGCCTGGTCCTGACATCAGCTCTGGTTTACCAGCGCATCCGAACCTTGAAAGGTGCTATCCTTGCCCTCTTGGTAGGCACCCTCACCATGACCGCCACCATGACCATTGCCAACATGTACGTGTTCTTCCCCCTCTGGAATATTCCCACCGAGCAGATCGGCCCTATGATTCTCGGCGCTGCCATACCCTTTAACCTCATGAAAGGTGCGCTTACGTCAGTAGCCACCTTCCTCATGTACAAGCGCGTCAGCGCCTGGCTTGGCTCTGCTACTCTGATGCCGGATCAAGTTAAGAGTCGTTAATAAACTGGAGCGCCCTCACAAAGGGGTGCTCCAGTTTGTTTCCAGTTTGTTGACCACGGTTGTCTCTCTCACGGTGGTGAGGCCGCTACACCCATGGGCAACTCTTCTTTGGGGCTGGCTGTTAAGAAATACCACCCCTCTAAGAGCAGATAATTCAACACCTACACAGGAAAGTATGCGATAATGGGATGAACAGTGTCTTGGAGGAGGAATGGTATGACTCCCCCGCAAATCTTTCCTGTTTCGCCGTCACAGCACCGGTTGCAGCAGCCAAGGCGTTCTCTTATGTGGCTCCTCTTAGTCCTGGTGATAGG
>JAAYHG010000289.1 GCA_012735455.1 Bacillota bacterium | reverse complement strand
TATATCTTCGCCCATGCCCTGCCGGAGAGCGAGCTTACGGCAATCAGCAACAGAATTCCGCCGGACGTCGCCGCGACCGACAAATACGCTGATGAGATTCTCATCCTCTACGCGGCGGGCGTACTGTGCGGAAATGATGAAGCCGGGACATTTGCCGGTGAGTGCGCAATTACCAGAGCGGAAGCGGCGGCAATCATCACAAGAATTGCCCTGCCCTCTGTTCGGATAGCTGAATAAAGGATTCGTGCCAGCATAAAGAGCGGGAGGTGAAGCCGGCGGTGAAAGCCATAAGAGGAAGACGGAATCTGTATGCCGCGCTTTCCGCAGCTGCCATGCTTTTGACCGTGCTGCTTCTCATAGCGCTAAAGATGGAGATGGCTGTGGCCTGCGGCGGCTTGACCGCCGTGGCGCTGATCCTGCTGTACCGGCAAAGCCGATTACTGGCCGCGGCGATGCTAATCTGCGACAGCAAAATTCTGACTGTCCCCTCCTGCGTCGTTATCTCGGAGAACCGACCAAGCCGAAAACAGGCGGAGGAAACCATTGTTTCCACCTTCGGCTTGCTCTTAGGAAACAAGGTCTATAGATGGGGCTGCGAGGGCGTGTACGGCGTCCGGTTGAAGGAGGTACAAATCGACAAAGCGCATATCTGCCTGTCCTTTGGAGCCGACGGCGAAATGCTGCGCGTTGAGTTGCTGCACGGTCTGACCGACAGGCAAAGCGTTATGGAAATCGCGCAAAAAATTTGGCACGAAACAGGGGTACGGGCAAGTATTGTCGGTTATTAAGATATTTGAATTAGGGATTCGAACCCTTGACCTTACGGATGCGAACCGTACGCTCTCCCAGCTGAGCTACGCCCCCACGTTATTAAGTTGTTTTTTAGGGGCCTGCTGAGCGCTTAACTCGTGCTGGCAAATGGTAGTGGCCCCACCTGCACGCCGAACACTGGCGCACTCTACTCAAAGCGCGGGCTACCGAAAACCAATTATTCGTCGTTGCGGCCAACGCCTGTGGTTCGGTTGGCGAGCTGGTGAACTGCGGGTATTCGGCAATAGTGGACCCTTGGGGCCAGGTCTTGGTGGAGGCCGAGTAAGGCGAGGGTGATCCTCACAGCCGATCTTAATCTGACTGCTGTGGATGGTGTACGGCGCCGTATCGCAGTATTCGCCGACCGCAAGCCTCCCACTTATCAACTTAAGGATCCTGCAAACACCTTGTGGTGCAACCCGTGTTCCAGCCGCCGGACAACATCCACAAAGACGGCTTGCATCAGTCTTCCTCTTGATACAGATACAATAAGCTGTTTCCCGGTATTTACTTCCCGTTCCGGCCGGTCTATAATAATGATAACAACAGCATAAACGGCTGCTAGGGGAGCCCGTGCGGGCTGAGATAAGGGAGTTATCCCTTGACCCTGTGACCTGATCTGGGTAATGCCAGCGTAGGGAAGCGGTATTGAGAGCCAAGCTGCCGTCTTTCCTTACGGAAGGACGGCTTTGTTATACCCGGCAGTCGGTCTGCTGTAGAAAAGAGGTGAGACCATGGAGCTGGAGGAGTGGTTGCTGGTTCTGGAAAAGGTGCGTCGGGAACGCCCGCTGATACACCACATAACCAACACGGTAGTAGCCAATATCACGGCGAACATTACGCTGGCTTTTGGGGCTGCGCCGGTTATGGCCAAGGCACCGGAAGAGGTGGCGGAGATGGTTGCTCAGGCGCGGGCATTGGTTCTTAACATCGGTACGCCTTCTGCCCCCAGTCGGGAGGGCATGCTCTGCGCCGGGCGCGCTGCCAACAAATGCGGGATTCCAGTGGTGTTGGATCCGGTCGGCGTGGGAGCTACGCGGTTTCGTACGGAACTCGTGACTGAGCTGCTGGCAGAGGTACAGTTTGCCGTTATTCGAGCCAACGCGTCGGAAATGGGCTACCTGGCGGGCAGGGCTGTGCGGCCCAAGGGGGTTGATAGCGAAGCGAGCGGTTTTGGGCAGGCGGCGAGTGAAGAACAGCGCAGCGAGATTGCCAGAGCCGTCGCCCGGCGCTTTGGCACCGTGGCGGCGGTGACGGGCCAACGGGACTTTATTGCCGCGCCAGGCCGCCTGGCTCGGGTAGACAACGGTAACGAGCTGCTTACTGCTGTAACCGGCACCGGTTGTATGGCCACGGCGGTCATCGCGGCGTTCACGGCGGTGGCCAGGGATGCCTTTGTGAGCACGGCCGCGGCCCTCGCAGCCTACGGCGTAGCAGCAGAATTGGCGGCAGAGCGGGCCGGCGGTCCCGGAACCTTTCAGGCCCACCTCTTTGATGCCGCGTACAGCCTGACAGCGGATCAACTGCGGGAGCGGGCACGCTTGACCCTACTGTAGGCAAACACTTGGGGACTAAAATCCAACGATCCTGAGAAGGGAAGGTGTACGGGCATGAAAACCCGTGAACTCACTCTCATGGCCCTGCTGGTTGCTCTGGGGACAACCACGGCGCGCTTCGCTTGGTTTTCCGTGGGCGTGGCCAAGGCCACACCGGTGCAGCATGCCATTAACGTGATGGCGGCGGTGTTCCTTGGCCCGGAACGGGCTGTATTGGTGGCGTTTCTTATTGGGCTACTGCGCAACCTCTTGGGCGTAGGTTCGCTCCTGGCCTTTCCTGGCGGCATGGTGGGGGCGTTACTGGCCGGTCTCTGTTACCGCCTAACCGGGCGTACCTGGACCGCTGCCGTGGGCGAACTTGTCGGAACCGGTATTCTCGGTGCCCTCTTGGCCTACCCGGTGGCTAAGTACTTCTTGGGATCTTCCGGCGCGGCCACCATGTTTGTCTTCCCCTTTATCGTCTCCAGCGGCGTTGGTGCAGTCGTTGGCTTTGCCCTCGTCTCCGCTCTACTTGCTACCGGGCGTTTACCTGGCCTACAGGTACAGAAAAGAGACTCATGAAAAAGCCGCGGCTGTTGCCACGGCTTAACCATAACCTAGTTTTAGGAGATGGCTTCCTGTACCGTTACCGGTTCGCCGTTCTCCCGAATATGTCCAATGTGCTGTCTCACCTCGTGTCCATCGGCGTAGCGCACGGTGACAAAGAGGTTGGATCCCGAGGGGGGAATTGTTTTCCAGGTGGAAGGGCTCCCTTTCTGACCTGCCCTGAGCGAATTCCCGCTTTTCCACCGCTCCGTTTTTCGTTATTGCCTCCAAACTGGCGGCCACCGGCTTAAACGCTGGAAATGACGCCGGGAAGGCAGCCAGAATGAGATCAATCTCCAAGTGTACCAACTTGCCGTTTGCTCGGCTGTGGGACATGATGTGCACCAGCGGGGGGCGTCCGGTCAAATGTCTCTACTTAGAAGACGCGGGATCGACGCAAAGTTTCCGCCATTTGCTCGTTGATCCGTCATAATGAAAAGGCTCCGGTGTTTCCTACCGGAGCCATGGGAAGCCGCTAGAATTCCTCTACAAGTGGTTCAAAGAACTCGCGCCCGTGGCTGCAGAGAGGGCAAGCGGAGGGTGGTTCAGTGCCCTCGGAGATGTAGCCGCACTGGCGACACTTCCATTTAATACTGCTTTCTTTCTTCAGCAGAGACCCGCCCTGCAGATGTTCCAAAAGACGCTTGAATCTTTCCGCGTGGTGTTTCTCCACCTCCTGCACCCGAGCAAAGAAATTGCCGGCGGCAGTCTGCCCTTCTTCTCTGGCGATGCGCTCAAATTCCGGGTACATATCCTGGTATTCGTAGGTCTCCTTGTCGATGGCCACCTTAAGGTTTTCAGCACTGTCGTTGATCCCTTTTAGGAGCTTTAAGATAACCTCGGCATGCTCCTTTTCGTTCTTGGCCGTTTCCTCAAAGATCTCGGCGATCCTGAGCCAGCCCTCCTTTCTGGCTACCCCCGCCCAAAAGGTGTAGTAGTTGCGGGCCTGGCTCTCTCCGGCATAGGCGGCCTTAAGGTTGTCAATTGTTTGGTTGCCCACAAAATCCCCCCCTGCGTCTTTGCTCTGGGAGTAATTTGCACATAAAGCCGGAAAGAAATGCACCCTGCAGTCATCCCGCTGATTAAACCGGAGAATAACAGTATGTGGCTTCGGAGGCAAGGGTTGACGAGCTCTGGCGGTCAATGGTAACATGACCCAACCAGATGTATAGGGCAAAACAACAAGGCAACATTTAGGTGCGAGGAGGTGAAGGGGCACCGGTGTCCCCGGTGCCCTCAACGATATGATAGCAGACTTGGTATTGTGCGGCGGCCGTGTAATCACGTTGACCGCCAGCAGCCCCGTGGTGGAGGCGGTGGCTGTAAGCGCAGGCAGGATAGTGGCAGCCGGCAGCAGCCAGGAGATAAAGGAGTATATCGGCCCGCAAACAGAGGTTATTAACACCCAAGGCATGACGGTGGTGCCCGGCCTTTGCGACACCCACCTGCACCTATTGGGGTTGGGCTTCGCGCTGCATCAGGTGGACCTGAGCGGCATTCGATCTGTAGAAGAGCTACGTCAACGCGTAGCCGCCTACATTGCCGCAAACAATATCCCGCCGGGGCGCTGGATAGAGGGTAGTGGTTGGGATCAGAATACTCTCGCCGAGGGACGTTTTCCTACCAAGGAAGACTTGGATGGGGTAGCAGACGAGAATCCCGTCCTGCTCAGCCGGGTTTGCCACCACGTGGCTTTAGTGAACCGCAGAGGGTTGGAAGCCCTGGGCTTAGCACCCGACACCCCTGATCAAGAGGGTGGGCGCTTCGGCCGCAGGGAAAACGGGGAGCTTTCCGGTCTCCTGTATGAGTTCGGAGCCATCAAGATGGCCCGCGGGGCTATCCCCGCCCCCAGTGCGGCGGAGCTGGAGGCTGCTTTGGAACTGGCGGTAAAGCACGCGTCTGCAGCAGGTCTTACTGAGGTACACTCCGACGACCTTGGTTACAGCGGTGGGTTCGCGCGGGCGGTTGGTGCTTATACCGCCCTGGCGGCAAAGGGCAGGCTTCCGCTGCGGGTGCACCTGGAACTCCTCACCCGATCCTTGGGCGAACTGAAACAGGTTATTGGGGAAGCCCAGGCGTGGCAGTCGCCCTCCCACCTGATCCAACTCGGCCCCATCAAGATTTTGCTGGACGGTTCCCTCGGTGCCCGTACTGCTGCCTTAGACGCCCCTTACGCCGATGCTCCCGGTGAGACAGGCGAGCTCAATATCTGCGCTGAGGAGCTTAGAGAGATGGTGCACCGGGCCCACTCTGCAGGCTTTCAGCTGGCTATCCATGCCATCGGCGATCGGGCTGCACGGCTGGCCTTGGATGCTATAGAAGAGGCCCAGGCCCGGGCACCCCGCCAGGACGCACGGCATCGGCTGGTGCACTGCCAGATCATGAACCCGGCCCTGTGGGCGAGGATGAGCGCCCTGGGTGTAGCCGGGGATGTGCAGCCGCGCTTTGTTGCTTCCGACTGGCCAATGGTTCCCAGAAGGCTCGGCCCGGAGAGAGCACAGGTAAGCTACGCGTGGCGTTCTATGCTGGTGCAGGGGGTGCGGCTCTCTGCTGGTTCGGATTGCCCGGTGGAGCCTTTGGATCCGCTCCTTGGCCTCCACGCCGCCATCACCCGCACCAATCTGGCGGGCGAGCCTGTTGGCGGCTGGTTGCCAAATGAGAAGCTCAGCCCTGAGCAGGCGCTCTCCCTCTTCGCATTAGGCGCTGCCTATGTGGCTCATGCCGAGGCGGAAAGGGGTAGCATTGCTCCGGGCAAGCTGGCCGATTTTACCGTGTTTGCCGGTGATTATCTAACGGCCCCCATTGAAACCACCCAGGCTAACGACGTACGCCTGGTAGTCTCGGCCGGGCGGGTGGTTTACAGTCGTTTCTGACTCTCCCTAGAGGAGCACTGCTACACGTCCAGCCAGAGTGATTTCTTCCAGGCTGACATGGGAGCGGGAGGCGTGAACCTCCACCCCGGCGCCGGCGGCGGCCGCAAGGGCAGTGCTAAAGGCCGGATCCATGGAGGTGTGAGGTGCGAAACGCTCAGCATCCGCTCTCTGGATGATAAAGATGATGGCGGCGCGGTTCCCCTGCGCCTTAAGCTCTGCAAGTTCACGCACGTGGCGCGCCCCGCGTACAGTAGGGGCGTCAGGAAACAGGGCGGTACCCTCTTTGACCAGGGTGCAGCCCTTTACTTCTATGTAGCAATCGGGAAGCCCTGAAGCGGTAAGGAGGAAATCAAAGCGGCCGCCCTGGACGCGCGGTTCCGCCTTTATATTGTTGTAAGCGGCGAACTCTGGCCACACCCCGTTGGCCAAAGCCCGTCCTGTCAGGTGGTTGGGTACACGGCTGTCTACGGATACCAAGCCTTGGGGACCTTCCACCAAGCGCAGATCATACCCTGTGCTGCGTCCCGGACGGGTGGCAAGGGCTAAGTAAACAGGTGCCCCTGGGAAAAGGAGTTCCTTCAGGCGCCCCGGGTCGGCCACATGGGCCCGCACCTCCTTGCCTGCTAGCTCAACCAACGCCAAGAAACGATTCGGCCGTTCGACCAGCCGCCCGCGCTCCAGCGGCGGCAACGGATAAGTTACCATTGGGTGGCCTCCTAACGAAACTAACTCTGTTCAATATAGCACGGGACCGAGGGAAGAACAACCAGCAGGAATTTTCCGGGCTACTGTCTAATTCCTTCCGGTAATACCTACGAACGCCAGTTCCGGAAGGGGGTGCCACAAGTGAGACAAGGTGGCAGTGTGCGCTTTATCCTGGGACGGGCAGGAACAGGCAAGACCCACACCTGTCTCAAGGCCATAGAGGAGATCCTGCTAAGGGAGGGGGAGGAAGGGCCACCCCTCATACTCTTGGTGCCAGAGCAGGCCACCTTCCAGACGGAGTACGCCCTTCTTTCAACAGGCGCTGTTCGAGCCACTTCTCGCGCCCAGGTTCTCAGTTTTCGCCGACTGGCCCGGCGGGTTCTGTTCGAGGTGGGCGGTAGCGCTCGGCCCTGGTTGGGAGAGCTGGGAAAACGTATGGTCCTTCGTTCCTTGGTGCAGAAGCGGCGGAACGAGCTGCTGCTGTTTGGCCGCAGTGCCGGTACACCTGGCTTTACCGAGCGCCTGGCCAGCACCTTGGCTGAACTGAAACTTTACAATATTTCCCCGGAAATGTTGCTGGCCAGACTCAAGTTCTTGGAGGCTAAAAGCGAGGGGCAGTCCCCTTTGGCCGGGAAACTACACGATCTGGCCCTCTTGTACAGGGACTTGGAGGAGTACCTGGCCCCGCGCTATACCGACCCGGAGGCGTATCTCTCTCACTTGGCCACCCAACTGTTACAAGCCACTTCCCTCCAGGGATCTCATGTTTGGGTGGACGGTTTTAGTGGCTTTACCCCCCAGGAGTTTCAGGTTCTGGCTAGCCTTATGCGCACGGCGGCCCAGGTAGAGATTGCCCTTTGCCTGGACCACAGGGAGCTTTCCCGCCCCCTGGCCGAAACAGACCTTTTTCATCCCACCCGGGAGACGTACCAAAAGCTCGTAGCCCTGGCCCGAGCGGAGGGCGCAAGCCTTCAGCCGGCCCTGGTCTTAGATGACCCGACCGTTCTTCCGCCCCGCTTTGCTGCGGCACCAGAGTTGGCCCATCTGGAACGTTCTTTTTTCCACTACCCTGCCCGGCCCTGGACAGGGGACGCGCCGGGTCTTGAGCTTACAGTGGCAGCCAACCGCCGGGTGGAAGTGGAGGCTGCGGCCCGGGGAATGATTCAGCTGGCCCGGGATAAGGGACTGCGCTGGCGTGATATGGCCCTTATCGTGCGTGATTTGGAGACATACCAGGACCTCATCACCGCTGTTTTAACCGACTACGGTATCCCCCACTTTGTGGATAGGAAGCGCCCCGTGTTGCACCATCCTCTGTCGCAGCTTGTCTTGGCTGCTCTTGAAGTGTTTACCACCAACTGGTCTTACGAGGCAGTGTTCCGTGCCCTCAAGACGGACCTTTTTCCCTTAAGCCGTAGCCAGGTTGATTACCTGGAGAACTACGTCCTGGCCTACGGCATTCGCGGCCAGTGTTGGCTGCAAAAAGAAGACTGGACCTTTCACGAGGCGGATGAACATGCCGTTCATTATTGGCGTGCCGTGGAGTCGTTGCGTCGCCGGGTAGTGGCCGGGTTTCAACCTTTAACCAGAGTTTGCCAGCGTGGTGACCAGGTAACAGGTGGCGATCTTACTGCTGCCCTCTGGACGTTTCTTTCTGAACTTAAGGTAGGTTCTACCCTGGAGGGTTGGGCCCGGCAGGCGGAAGAACAGGGGGACCTGGCTGCGGCCCAAGAACATACCCAGGCATGGAGTGGTTTTCTGGACCTGCTGGACGAGCTTCTAATCGGCCTTGGGGACACACTCCTTACACCAGTCGAATATGCCGAAATCTTAGCCAGCGGCTTGGAAAGCCTGCGCCTCGGTCTGGTGCCTCCGAGCCTCGACCAGGTTCTAGTAGGCGGACTGGAGCGTTCGCGGCACCCCAACGTGCGGGCGGCCTTTGTTTTAGGGATTAATGACGGCGTGCTGCCCGGTAGGGTGAAGGAGGATGCAGTCTTTACCGACCGGGAACGCGAGGACCTGAAGGCCACTGGTTTGGAGCTTGCACCCACCAGCCGGCAGAACCAGTTTCACGAGGACTATCTCACCTATATCGCCCTGACGCGAGCCAGCGAGTTCTTGTGGCTCAGTTTTCCTTTGGCGGACGAGGAGGGTAGGGCCCTTACTCCATCACGGGTCATTACCCGCCTGCGCAGTCTTTTCCCCCACCTGGTCGAGCTTTACGCGGCCGCTGAACCAAGTGGAGTCCCGGCAGAGGACTTAAGCTTTCTTTCCACACCTGAGCGGGCCGCAGGATACCTGGCAGGACAACTTAGGCTAGCGCGTGCCGGCCAAGCACTGGGTCCTGTCTGGGCAGCGGTGTACCAGTACCTGTCATCTGAGCCTAACCTGCAGCAGTTCCTGCCCCGTGCTCTGGCAGGCCTTCAGTACAACAACCGGGTAGATCCCCTGCCGCGAACACTAGCCCGGCAGCTCTATGGTACGCCTGTGCGCACTAGTGTTACGCGTCTCGAGGGGTTTGCCAGTTGCCCCTTCAGCCATTTTGCCGTGTACGGCCTTAAACTGCGTGAACGGCAGGAGTATGGTCTTGACCTGCCTTCCCTCGGTCTTTTCACCCACAGTGTTCTGCGACGGCTGACGGAAGACTTGCTGCAGGCTGGACGCGATTTTGCTGACCTTACGCCCGAAGAGACAGAGAGCTTAGTCACCGAGAAAGTGGAGCGGCTGGTGCCGGAGTTTGCCAGCGGCATCCTGGCCAGCTCGGCTCGTTTCCGCTACCTCAGCCGTAGGCTGACACGCCTTATCAACGGGGCGGTACAGATTTTAGTGGAGCAGGCCCGCCGGGGTGGATTCCGTACCCGGGCAGCCGAGCTCAGATTTGGTTTCGAAGGAGAGCTCCCTGGTCTTACCCTGTCTCTGCCTGAGGGCGGAGAACTTATTCTCACCGGACAGATCGACCGTCTGGATGTGGCTACCGGTGCTGACGGCCGGAATTACTTGAGCATTGTGGACTACAAGAGCAGCGACCATAAAGTCTCCCTGCTGGAGGTTTACCACGGCCTTTCGTTGCAGTTGTTTGTCTACCTGCTGGCGGTGTTAGCAGGCAGTGAGGTCATGGGGTTGACTTCACCTCTGCCTGCCGCTGTTTTCTACTTTACTTTAAACGAAAAGCTCATAAAGACCAACGGTCCCGTGACCTTGGAAGAGGCGGCTCAGCTCAGGTTGAAGGCCTTCCGCTTGGAAGGACTGGTGCGAGCCGATAAGGAAGTGCTTCTCTTACTGGACAAAGAGGCGGCCGGCGGCCAGTCCAGTGTCACCGGTATTGCTCTGAAGAAGGATGGTTCCCTCAAGAAAAACCCGCGCTCCATTCCCGATACCGGTTTTGACCTCCTGCTTAAGTTTGTTCAGGCCAAGGCACAGCAACTGGCCACAGCTATCTTGCAAGGAGAGGCACAGGTGGCCCCGGTAAAGCAAGGAGATGCTACAGCCTGTCAGTTCTGCGCTTTGGGCACGGTCTGTCACTTCGATCACCTGGTGCCAGGAAATGAGAACCGGTTGGTATCGAAACAGACTTCAGAAGAGATCTGGTCACTCCTGGCCAAGGAAGTGCAGAAGGGGGTGCAGGCAGAATGAACGGGCAGAAAGCCAAGTGGACCAGCGCACAAGAAGAGGCCATTTCGGCCCCCGCCGGTAACCTTTTGGTATCGGCTGCGGCCGGTGCTGGTAAGCCGGCTGTACTGGTAGAGCGCGTCATTCGGCGAGTGCTGGATCCCAAGGACCCTGTGGATATAGACCGTTTGCTGCTAGTCACCTTTACTGAGGCGGCCGCGGCGGAAATGCGGCAGCGCATCGGGGCCGCCCTGGGGGCAGCTCTAGCGTCTGCGCCGGGTAATAACCACCTGGAGCGGCAGCTGGCTCTTCTAGGCCGGGCCTCCATCTCCACTTTGCACTCCTTCTGTCTCCGAGTTGTCCGTCGTTACTTCTACCAGTTGGAGCTAGACCCGGCTTTTAGAGTGATGGATGAGGCCGAGGCTGATCTCTTGGCGCACGAGGTGCTAGACAGCCTGTGGGAGGAACGCTATGAGGCCGAGGTGGAGACAAACGGCCCCTTTATTCAACTCCTGGACTGTTATGGTAATGCCCGCAGCGACGACGACCTAAAAGAATTGGTACTCACGATTCACAACTTCAGCCGTAGCCAGCCCTGGCCCGAGGAGTGGCTCAGAAAAACCGCTGCATCCATCCACGATGCGGATGCTGCTGACGAGGCAACCCTGCCCTGGGTACGTCCTCTGCTTGCCGTCTCTCTTCAAGAGTTGGGTTCGGCCCTGCTCCTCCTGGCCCGTGCCGCCGAATTAGCCGGCCTACCAGCGGGCCCAGCTCAGTATCTTTCTAACATCCAGCAGGAGCAGGAGGCAGTGGCGGCTGCAGTCCGAACTGCCCGCTATGGCTCGTGGGATGACCTGCGCGCCTCTCTTGAGATAGCCTTTGAACCGCTGCCGCGCGTGCACAAAACAGACGATGTGGATCCGGAACTCAAGGAACAGGTTCAAGATCTGCGCGATAGGGCGAAGAAAATCGTGCGCCAGCTGCGGGAGGGCGTCTATGGGCGTCCGCTCGCGGATCTGGTGGCGGACCTTACCTCCATGGCCCCTATTGTTACGGCACTCTGTGATCTGGTGCTGGAATTTAGCCGGCGTTTTCAAGCCGCCAAGCGCGCCCGTGCGCGGGTGGACTTCAGCGACTTGGAACACTACGCATTGTCCCTGCTGCGGGACAATGACCTTCCCGGCGGCGTCCTTAAGCCATCACCTTTAGCCCAGGAACTGGCCCAGGAATACGCCGAAGTCCTAGTTGATGAGTATCAGGATATTAATCCGGTGCAGGATGCCATCCTGACTTTGGTTTCCGGCCAGGACGGTCCTTCGCCTCGCCTTTTCTTGGTGGGCGCTGTCAAGCAGAGCATCTACCGTTTTCGCCTGGCTGAGCCCCGGCTTTTTCTCCAGAAATACCGCGATTATCCCAGCGCGCCCGGAGGACGGCAGCGACGCCTGAGCCTGAAACACAACTTCCGCAGTCGTTCTGAAGTGATAACAGCCGTGAACTTTATCTTCCGGCAGATACTCACCCGGGAGGTTGGCGACTTGGATTATGATGCCGAGGCGGAGCTGGTACCGGGAGCAGCCTATGCCGAGCCGCCGGCCGGAGCGCGGTTGGCCGGTGGGCCGGTAGAGCTGCACCTTGTGGAGCGCAGTGCCAAGGAAAATCAGGGGCGCGCGGCCCTAGTTGAGGCTCATGAGCAGCAGGAGGAAGAAGCTGCTCATGAGCCGGTAGACTTGGGCGCCGTGGAAAAAGAAGCCCTGCTTATCGGGCGGCGTATCCGCGAGATGGTACAGGGTGCCCCAACCCGGCCTGGTCCGGAATTCATGGTTTGGGATAAAGCAGCGGGGTCCTACCGTCCTGTAACCTACCGGGATATTGTCGTCCTGCTGCGCACCATGCAGGGACGTGCCAACACCATGCTCGAGGTGCTGCGCCAGCTCGAGATCCCTGCTTATGCCGAACTGGGGAGCGGATACTTTACTGCACCCGAAGTAGGCACAATGCTTTCCCTGCTCAAGATAATTGACAATCCGCGCCAGGACATCCCCCTGGCGGCTGTTCTGCGTTCGCCGTTGGTGGGGCTATCGCCTGAGGAATTGGCCCAGGTGCGTTTGGCTGCCCCAGGAGCGGATTTTCACGGAGCTGTTTGGGCTGCTTCCAGCCGTGAGGACTTCACCGGGCGAAAAAAGCTGCAGCTCTTTCTCGCTCAGCTTCAGGAGTGGCGCACCGCTGCCCGCCGGGGAACCCTGGCCGACCTTATTTGGCGCATCTATCGGGAAACAGGCTACCTGAGCTATGTGGGGGCCTTGCCTGCCGGTGCCCAGCGCCAGGCTAATTTGCGCGCCCTTTATGACCGGGCGCGCCAGTTTGAGAGCTTTGGGCGACCGGGTTTGTTCCGTTTTCTGCGCTTCCTGGAGCGCTTTCAAGCTGAAGAGGGGGACCTGGGGACAGCGCGAGCCCTGGGTGAGAACGAAAATGTGGTCAGGATCATGAGCATCCACAAGAGCAAGGGATTGGAGTTCCCTGTAGTCTTTGTGGCCGATCTAGGGAAGAAGTTCAATCTAGATGATCTCAAAGGTGACATCCTGCTGCATCGGGACCTGGGGCTAGGCCCCGTGGTAGTGAATACCGGGTTGGGGATTAAGTACCCCAGCTTGGCCCACCACGCCATAAAGGCTGCGAGTCGACAGGAGATACTGGCCGAGGAGCTTCGGATCCTCTACGTCGCCCTTACCCGTGCCCGGGAGCGCCTCATCTTGGTGGGTTCTGCCAGTGAGCTTACCAAACAGCGGCAGCGTTGGACCCAGGCCGCCTGTGCGGAGGGCTGGCGGCTCCCTACCGGCACTCTGGCCAGCGCCAGCAGCTATCTAGACTGGCTTTGCCCTGCTTTGGTGCGACATGCACAGGGCACACCGCTCAGGGAGGGGAACCTGTGGGTCCGGCCTGATCCCGCCGTGGCTGCTGACCCGGCCAGTTTCCAGATTTTCCTCTATGGACCCGAGGACATGGTGCCACTTAAACAGGCCGTTTGCCAGACGGGGGCAGAGTGCAACCAGGGAGAGATCGCTTCCCAGGTTGAGCCAGAGCTGCTCGCCGAGGTGAAAAGACGCCTCAGTTGGCGCTACCCAAACCAGACAGCCAGCAAGTTAGCAGCCAAGCTCAGCGTCAGTGAGCTTAAGCGGCGTGCCCTCTTGGGCCGTGCTCAGGAAGAAGAGGAAGAGCCTGGCAAAGGCTGGCAGCCCTTAGGTTGGACCAGGCAACCCCGTTTTGCCCAGGCGGAAGAGGGGCTGGCCGGAGCCGAGCGCGGAAGTGCTGTGCACCTCGTGCTGGAGCATCTGGACCTGAGACGCGAACTCAGTGCCTCTGGCATTGCTATCCAGGTCCAGGAACTGGTGGAGAGGGAGTTTTTAACCCCAGAGCAGGCCGCCAGCGTGGACAGCTTTGCTTTAGCCGAGTTCTTCGCCAGCCCCTTAGGCCGGCGCCTAACCCTTGATCCCGGCGCTGTGCGCCGGGAGTTACCCTTCAGCCTCTGCCTGCCAGCCCGCCAGGTCTATCTTAACCAAGACCTTACCCCGAGCGAGGCGGAAGAACTGGTCTTGCTTCAAGGCATCATTGACTGCCTGGTGGCGTTACCTGATGGCTGGCTGCTTCTGGACTTTAAGACGGACCAGATTGGACCGGCTGGACTTACCGAACGTCTTCCCGGTTACTTAAGGCAGGTTGAGATCTACGCACAGGCTGTATGCCAGCTCACCCAGCGTCCTGTGGTGGAGGCCTACCTTTATTTTCTGGCCCTAAAGCAAGCCATTCCTGTTCGTTTGCTTACAAAAGAGAGTTCCCTGCTCCCGTAAGGGCGCGATTCATTGTGCCCTCGGACGACTGACCTAATCCACACGGGAGGGATGAAATATGCGAATCCTACACACATCTGATTGGCACCTCGGCCGAGCTTTGCTCGGCCGTTCCCGCCTGCCAGAACAAAAAGACTTTCTCCAAGAAATCTGTGATCTGGCCCAAGATCAGGCGGTTGATCTGGTGTTGGTGGCAGGAGATGTCTTCGATAGCGGTAATCCGTCTGCCGAGGCCGAGAACCTATTTTACACTGCCTTGGAACGCCTGGCTGCAGGGGGGCAACGGGCTGCGGTTGTCATTGCCGGGAATCATGACAGCCCGGAGCGCTTGCGAGCCGCCTCTCCCTTAGCGGAGCGGCTAGGCATCTCCCTCTTGGGCTACCCCGCTGAAGAACTTCGCCCCAGCAGCGAGGGATGCCCTGTACAACGAGTTGCCTGCGGACCCGGGTGGATGGAGCTGGCGCTCCCAAGCGGTGAGCGGATAGTCATTGCTACTTTAGCCTATCCGTCCGAGGCGCGTTTAGGTGAGCTCCTCAGCCGCTCTTTGGCCACTAGTGAGCTCAAGGAAGCGTACTCTGCCCGGGTGGGACAGGCCTTAGCCGCCGCCAGCACCCACTTTCGTTCCGACACGGTAAACTTGGTGGTGGGCCATATCTACGTTGTGGGTGGGCGTGAATCGGAATCCGAACGGGATATTCATCTAGGCGGAGCCCTGGCTGTGGAGGCTAGCGCGCTGCCCACTACCGCCCAGTATGTTGCCCTGGGGCACCTCCACCGTCCCCAGGCCGTGGGCGCCGCCCCGGTACCCGCGCGCTACGCTGGCTCTCCCCTGGCTTACTCCTTTTCTGAGGTGGACCAACAAAAAGAGGTGGTGCTGGTGGATGTGGAGCCAGGAACTGTGGCCAATGTGCGCCGGGTGCCCCTGGCCAGCGGTTTGCCCCTTAAGAGTTGGAGTGCCGACAGTCTGGAGGATTTTTTTGCCTGGGCCGGGGATGAGCGCAACCAGCATGCCTGGGTGGACCTGGAGGTAAAGGTGCAGGAGCTCCTTAGCCCTGCGGAGATGGCCCGGATTCACCGCGCCCACCCGCGGATTGTACAGGTGCGCCCCGTGCTTCCGGAGGCTGCCGCGCAGGTGAAACGTGCCCAGCGGACCGCCCTGCCGCTCAGAGAACAGTTTCGCCTCTTTGCCGCCCGTGAACTGGGCGGAGAGCCCAGCACAGACCTGATAGAGCTGTTTCTGGAACTAGTGAATCTTGAGCCCGACCAGGAAGGGAAGGAGGTGGAGGCATGAAACCCTTAAAGTTGATCTTTTCCGGCCTGCACAGCTACCGTACCCGGCAAGAGGTGGATTTTACCGAGCTCAGTGCCGCTGGTCTTTTCGGGATCTTCGGACCTACGGGAGCAGGCAAGTCCACTGTGTTGGACGCTATCACCCTGGCCCTTTACGGGAGTGTGGACCGGGCCAAGGGTGGTAAGACGGGAATCATCAACCAGCTGGAGGATTCCTTGAGCGTTTCCTTCAGCTTTGAGCTGGGCACGGAGGTATGGCGGATAGAGCGCGAGTACCGGCGCAAGAAAAACGATCCCGAGGGCATCCAGGTTCAGCAGGCGCGCCTTATCCAGATTGCAGGGGACAAGGAGCAGGAGGTGGCCTCCACTGCCAGCGAAGTTGATGCTCGTGTTATTGAGATCCTGGGGCTCAGGAGGGAGGACTTTCCGCGAGCGGTTGTCTTACCTCAGGTTAAGTTAGACGCCTTCCTGCGCCTCACCGCCGGCGACCGGGCCAAAATGCTGGAGTACATATTCGCCCTGGATGATTACGGTGAGGTGCTGGTGGCCCGGACCCGGGCGGTGCGGGAGGCCTGCGAGGAAAAAATCCTGAGCGTTGCTGCCGAGCTGGCCTCCTTGGGTGACGCGACGCCGGCTCGCGTAGAGCAGGCACGGGAGGAAGTGGCTGCCGCTACCCAGGCGGTGAAGTCCTGGGAGACAAAGTCAGCCGCGGCCGAGAAGCGCTTTCAAGAGCTGGACGAGCTGCGCCGTCTCTGGGAAGCATACCAGGAGGCAGAACAGCGCCAGGCGGCCCTGACAGCAGAACTCCCTGCACAACAGAAGAAGCTGGCTCTCCTGGCGGCGGCCCAAAGGGCAGAACCCCTCCGTGATCGTTTGCAGCGAGAGCAGGAGCTTGAGCCCATTATCGACGCAGCCACGGGTAAGGTAGCTGCTCTAGAGCATGAGTTTGCCGCTGCCCAGCAGGAGGCGAACAGGGCTGCAGCAGAATTAGCGGCTGCAATAGAGTACCAACAGCAGGAAGGGCCTGCCTTGCAGGACCGGGTAGCAGAGCTTAAGGAGGCTCTGAGGCTGGCCCTGCAGCGGAAAAAACTCTTAGAGGAGCAGGAGCAGACCAAAAAAGACTGGCTGCGGGTGAAACAAGAGCTGGATAAGACCAAGGAGCAGGAGGAACAAAACAGCCAGAGACTTCGCCAGTTAGAGACTGAGCTGACCGAGCTGGTCTCCGCTCAGGACAGATTAGCCCTACCAGCGGAGGAAGAGGAACGCTGGCAGCGGGCAGGGACGACTCTGCAGGCCCTAAGAGAGCGGGAGCGACAGCTTAAGACCTGGTCTGAACACTATGACAAGGCCAAGAGGCAGCTGGCGGCCTGTAAGGCTGCCTTGTGGGAGAAGCTGGCAGAACGACTGGCTGTAAGCATAACCAGCACTAGAACTGATGCATTGCAGCAGGCAGAAGCTATTCTGACGAGTACAAGTGCCCAGCTTGAAAAGGCGCTAGAGAGCCGCGCACAGGTTTTCTTAAATGGTCAGGCTGCTGCCCTGGCGGTACACCTGAAAAGCGGGGAACCCTGTCCGGTGTGTGGTTCTACCGATCATCCGAATCCAGCCTCTCCTGGGGAGTATGAGGCTGAATTAGCGGACGCCAATGCTTGCTGCCAGGAAGCGGAGGAGAAGCTCAAGGAAGTTCAAAGTTGGTTTGGTGAAGTACGCCGTCTGGCTTTGGAGCTGGAAGCGGAAGAGCGCAGCCTGGATACCAATCTGACTCCTGGTTGGCAAGCGGCCAGAGCTGCCGTGGAGGAGTGTCAGGCAGAGCTGCGGGGTCTAGTGGGGGACTTGAGTCGAGAGGAGCTGGAGCAGCGCCTGCGCACTTTGGCCCAGCAGGCCCGTGAACGCCAGCGCCTGGAAAAACTGCGCCGCGAACTTGAGGCGGAGCGCGACAACCTCTTGGCGACCAGCCGTGACCTGGCAGGCATCGTGGCGGCCCGTGAGGCACAGCTCAGTGGGCTAAAGGGCGAAGGTGTAGCGCGGGCCAACCAGATAAAAAATCTTGAGCAGGAGCTGGACAAAATCAGTGCCGGCAAAGATCCAGCTAAACTGCTTCAAGAAACCCAGGCTAACATTACAGCCTTGGAAAAGAAGATAGAGCAGGCACGTGTGACCGAAGATAGAGCTCGAGCCACTGCAACACGCCTGCAGTCAGAGCTGGCCGGTGCCCAAAGCCGTTTGGAGACACTTGCAGACGAAGTAAACCGCCTCAAGACAGAGCTCGAGGCGGCACTGCTGGCCTCTGGCTTTAGCGATCGGTCCGCGGCGCGAGCAGCCCTCTTGCCTGCAGCCACCTGTGAAGAGCTGCGCCGTGAGACAGAGGATTTCGGTAACCGTCTCTATCAGGCTCGTATGGAGGCCCAGCGCCTGAAGGAGGAACTTGCTGGGCGGGTTTATCACGTGTCAGAATGGGAAACGTCCAAGGTAGAGCTGGAACGGCTTAGAAGTGAGCTTAACCAGGCCCGGGTACATCTGGCCGTGAAGCAGCGCGAACTTGACCAACTCGAGGCTAACCAGCAACGTTTCCAAGAGTTAGAACAACTAAAGTCCAGGCTAACCAAGCGGCGGGACCTGGCAGCCACCCTGGGGCGATTGGTGAGCGGACGCCGTTTCGTTGAGTTTTTGGCCGAGGAGCACCTGGCAGACATGGCAGTGGAGGCATCGCGTCGTTTGGGAGCTCTCACCGGGCAGCGCTATGCCTTGGAATTGGGGGACCGTGCCGAAATTGTCTTGCGCGATGACTACGCCGGAGGGCAACGTCGTCCAGTGACTAGCCTTTCCGGGGGTGAAACCTTTCTTACCTCTTTGGCTTTGGCGCTGGCGCTTTCTTCGCAGTTGCAGCTCAAGGGCCGTTACCCGCTTGGCTTCTTTTTCTTAGATGAAGGGTTTGGCAGTTTGGATGGTGAGAAGTTGGAGGTAGTACTGCAGGCACTAGAAAAAATGCGCCTGGGGGCCAGGTTGGTGGGGGTTATCAGCCATGTGGCCGAACTGCGTGAACGCATACCCATCTACCTGGAGGTAATTCCCGCCGAACCGGACGGCAGCGGTAGCTACCTCAAGTTGATAAAGAAGTAGGGGCGGCCCTTAATGGCCGCCCGCTCACAATCAGGCTTAAATTGGTACGATCCGCAGTAATAAGTTGGCAACCGTAAAGTAGATCAACAAGCCTGTGGCATCGGCAACGGTGGTGATGAGCGGGCTACTGGCTACAGCCGGATCCACTTCCAGGCGCGAGAGGAAAAAGGG
>JAAYHG010000026.1 GCA_012735455.1 Bacillota bacterium | reverse complement strand
CCAGGGTCTTCTGTCCTTCCACACGGAAGGGATTGTCGGAACTAATAAAGTAGATGCCGTGTTTTTCACCCAAAGCCAGGGCGTTGAAGTAGAGTTCACCGTAGTCACCGATACCGCGGTTTAGCTTTGGGTTGTAAATGGCAATGGGTCTGATCTTACCTTCTGGTATGTCTCCCGCTACGAATACATACGCCTCTAGCCCCGCCCGTGCAGCAAAGGCCGCTACTGAAGCAGCCATGTTGCCAGAGGACACGGTACCGACGTGGCTGAGGCCAAGCTGAATGGCAGCTTGCACCCCGAGTGAGGTACCGCGGTCCTTGAAGGACCAGGTGGGATTGACGGTTTCGTTCTTTAAGTAGATTTCTGTAAGACCGGTTGCGGCCTCCAGCTGAATAGCCTCCAGCAAGGGTGTCCCGCCCTCGCCCAGGGAAAGCTCAGGACGCAGGTTGGGGAAGGGGAAGATGTTTATGTTGCGAGAGATAAAGCACGGTTCTTTTTCCAGTCGGGCTGGGGGTGTAAGGTTCTCATACCGGACTTCCAGTGGTTCCCCGCAGGTGCAGCGCAGGTGGGTAGCCAAGGGATGTTTCTCTCCGCAAGCGGTACAAGCAAGATACGGCACAAGGAACTCCCCCTTTTACTTTATTATCCAATTATACCACAGCCAGCGAAGTTTTGCCGAGCTAGGGGAGGATATCCTTGCCACCTAACGAATATAATACGTGATGTGGCTTTTTCTGGAGCCGGGATGAGGTAGAGGAGGTTTCCCTTATGCAGGTTGATCTTTCTGTAAACGCAGGTCTTAGGCTTTCACTGGATGGGAACGAACTGCGTTTTGGGCGCGATGTTGAGCCGGTTACGCAGGAGGTGCGGCTGGCGGGTGACATGAAGGAGCTCTTCTATGCTCCTGCCACGGCAGACCCTAAGCAGCAGCTTTATGCCATGTACCGCAATGTTGTGCGCGGTGAAGACAAGGAGAAATTCAACCGCTGGGGCTTGCGCCATGACATAACCGTGATTCCCCCTGGTCTTGTGGGTCCGGAGTATGTTAAGACCGCAGGCCATTATCATCCAGCGCCAGGAGCTACCAAGAAGAGTTTTCCCGAGGTCTATGGGGTTATTCACGGCCAAGCCCACTACCTGCTCCAGTACTTGGATCCTGAGACAGGGTATGTGGAAGAGGTTGTCCTTTTTGAGGCTGGTCCCGGTGACAAAGTGGTTATTCCGCCCAACTGGGGCCATGTTACTATTAATCCGGGTAACGAGGTCTTGGTGATGGCCAATTTGGTGGCAGACGGCTTTTCCCCTCTTTACGAGCCGATGGCCAATCTGAAGGGAGCAGCGTATTACGAGGTGCGTGTCCAAGGGGAATCCACATTTGTGGGTAACCCTAACTATGACTATGTTCCTCAACTACAGCGGCGTTTCGCCCGTCAGTACCAACACCTGGGCTTGGTTAAGGGAGTATCCCTCTACGAGGCTTTTTTAGGGAACCCAGAACTCTTCCGTTACCTAACCGATCCGGAAGTCTACCCAGACTAAGAAGACGGACCTGGCGTAAGGTCCGTGTTTACGGAACAGAGCTAGGGGTGAGAGAGATGCGAAAGATAGCTATTATGACCAGTGGTGGCGATGCCCCGGGTATGAACGCCGCCCTGAGGGCCGCCGTGCACCAGGCTGTTGTGCATGAGGTGCAGGTTATCGGTATCTCTCACGGTTATGAAGGTTTGCTGCGCTCTGCGTTTACCCCGATGAACTTAAGTTCAGTAGACGACATTATTCAGCGCGGCGGGACAATACTAAGAAGTGCCCGCAGCCAACGCTTCTGCAGCAAAGAAGGGCAAGAAGAGGCGATAGCCAACCTATGGGCAGAAGGGATAGAGGGACTCATTGTCATCGGTGGCGAGGGCTCCTACCGTGGTGCACAGGCCTTGGCCGGCATGGGCATGGCTACTGTGGGTGTGCCGGGGACCATCGACAACGATATTCCAGGTACCGACTACACCATCGGCTTCGATACTGCTGTGAACACTGTGGTAGAGGCCATGAATAAAATCCGGGACACAGCCACTGCCCATGAACGTACCTTTGTTCTCGAGGTGATGGGTCGCGCCTCTGGCCATATTGCCCTCACAGCAGGTTTGGCCGGTGGTGCTGAGTCCATTCTCATCCCAGAAATACCGAATAACTTAGATGATGTTTGTCGGCGGCTCAAGTGGAGTTCGGAGCGGGGTAAAGTTCATAGTATCATTGTCGTAGCGGAAGGAGTTGCCTCCGCTTACACTATTGCTGAGGAGGTTAAGAAACGTACCGGTTTTGAAACCCGTGTAACGGTGCTAGGACACTTGCAGCGTGGTGGGACCCCCACTGCCTTTGACCGTCTCTTAGCCAGCCGGCTGGGATCTCAGGCAGTGGAAGTACTGCTTGAGGGGGGTACGGGTGTAGCCATGTCTTATGTGAATGGTGAGGTGCGTGCTGTGCCCTTTGATAAGGTCTTTGCTGGCAGCAAGGAGATTGATCGTTCCCTCTATAACCTGGCGACTGTTCTCGCCATGTGAACGATCACATTCCGAAGAAAAGATAACCCGATGCACGCAGCTCCTCCAGCAAACGCCGGTCCTCTTTCAGCATGTGGCGGAGCAAGAACCGGGAGGCATGGTCCAGGTAACGGCTCAGGAGATCCTCCTGAAACCGTATAAACTCTAGGGTAAGATTTCGGGTGAGCATAGCCAGACGTCGTGCTTCTGCTTCCAGTGCCCCGATGGCTTGGCCAGGCAGGGTTAAAGCCTCGCGCAAACGGCGAACGGTTAGCATGAGTGAGCGGTAGTTCCGTTCAAACTGAGCCAAGGTATTACGATCACCAAGGGTAATATTGGGCAGGAAAGCCCGAAGCAGAGCCGCGTGTTCTTGCATGTCTCGGTTCCAATATGCCAGGTCTTCCAAGAATTTAGCCAGCGTCGGGGTCGGCGGTGGCTCATTTTGTGGCGGCAAGACGGGCTCCATTCGGTTTAGCTCTTCCTCAAACCGACGCGATTCCAGGATCATGTGCTGGATGAGGAGAGCCAGTTCGGATTCCGGGTAAATTGTAGCCAGTTCGCGCAGAAAAGCATCAAACTCCTGGTTGAGTGAGCGGGCTCTCTGTACCAAGAGCGCCATGTCGCTGGCTACTTCTTCGGGTACTTGGCCAGGGGTTGTTCCCAGGCGTGAGGCGAGGTTATCGGCTTGGTCGGCCAGGTTGGCAAACTCGCGCTGGAAATTTCTAAGATCCCGTGCATATCTTTCCTGCAGGTGGGGTAATACTGAAAGCAGTATCTGCGGGTGTTCGCTTGTTATTTCCGCCCAGAACTCTATGGACTCCAGACTACTCATGGTCCAATCATAAAGAGGGGCAGGCATACTAATCCCTCCATGTGGGGGTCTTTATTGAGCAGTCTATGCTCGGCAAAATGGCAGTGTGCATTGTAAACGGGAGGGGAGAGCATTGAAAGGGACAGTTCGGGTTAAGATCGGTAGGGACGGTAGAGAAGTACGTGAATTTCCTCGTGGCATCACCCTAATAGAACTCAGCCGTGAATACGAAGGGCAGTCAATAGCCCAGGTGGTG
>JAAYHG010000288.1 GCA_012735455.1 Bacillota bacterium | reverse complement strand
GGCCCGGGATGGGATGACCATGGTGGTGGGGACGCACGAGATGGGCTTTGCCCGGGAGGTGGGCGACAGGGTCATCTTTATGGACGACGGTAAGGTGATTGAGCAGGGTCCACCCAACGAGGTCTTCCAGAATCCGCGCAACGAGCGGACACAGTTGTTCTTGAGCAAGATCCTATAGGGGAACAACAGTAAAAGGCGGTCTTGTGGCCGCCTTTTTTCCACAGAACCAAAAAGCCAACAGCCAAATGCCAAGCGGTCAGGGGGCGGGAAGTTCTCCCGCCCCCTGCATAGTGCGCTGGTTAGAACTTCAAGTTCTGGTGGACTTCGGGAGGAATTTGCTGCTTTGCGGGGAATACTAAAGATAGAGGGCCCCGTATAGTCGAAAGGAGTGATAGAGATGCGGATTATTGTCCGCGGGAAAAATGTCGATGTTACCCCTGCTTTGCGTGAATACGTGGAGAAGAAGGTAGGTAAGATCGCGAAACTCCTTGATGACGTTACCGAAGCAGTGGTTACGCTGGTGGTGGAGCGGGACCGTCACATGGTGGAGGTAACGGTGCCCATAGGCGGCAGGCTGCTCCGAGGTGAGGTGGGCAGTGGCGACATGTATGCCTCCATAGACCTGGTGATGGAGAAGCTGGAGAAGCAGATTGAAAAATACAAGACTAGGCTGGCCCGCAAGATTAAGAATGGCAATGTGCTCGATATTGCGGCTCAGCATCCAGGGACCAGATTGGAAACAAATGAGCCACGTCTGGTACGCACCAAGCGCTTCCCGGTGAAGCCCATGCCTGTTGAGGAGGCCGTGCTGCAAATGAACCTCCTAGGCCACGACTTCTTTGTTTTCCGCAACGCGGATACAGAGGAGGTTAACGTGGTATACCGGCGCCGTGATGGTAATTATGGACTGATTGAGCCATTACCCTAGGATCCTATGCGTACGCTCTTTGGGGGCGCAGCCGCGCCCCTTTTTCGTGCTTACATAAGAACGGTTGACAGGTCATCTGACAAATAGACTAATTGCTTGATTATTGTCTGTTCTGGCAGGGATAAAAGGAGTGGATCGGGAACATAAGTAATTGCCACCATAAATAGTTCTGTAAATAGCAATATTAAAAAGGCGGAGCGCTGGCGTGCGTGGCGTAACAGCGCGGGGCACACCAGTGGCAGCTTAGAGAGAATGGAGGAGGGACCGTGCCCGACAGCAGCAGGGTTTCAGCCCAAACTTACGAGGGTGTATTACAGCAACTACGGGACGTAATCTCGGCACGGGTGGTGCTAGATGAAAACGCTGTCATCCAGGAGATCCATGTCTTGGCCCGGTCCGGGCGCAGCCCAAAACAAGTGGTGCGCGACGTTGAGTCGGCCCTGATGGTGGAGTTTAACCTGCCCATTGATCACAAGAAGGTGAGCGTAGCCCAGATGGATTGGGAGGGTGGCATCCCTTTGACGTCAGCCGCAGTGAACGTGCGGGAGGTACGTTATAGCATTTCCGGCCTGCGAGCGCGCTGCTGTGTTAGTCTAGAGATTGACGGTGCCACTTATGACGCCGAGGCAGAAGGTGCTGCCTCGCAGCGCAACCGGCTCTGGTTGGCTGGTATGGCCACCCTGTGTGCAGTGGAAAAGTATCTCAAGGGCGAGGTAGCCATGGGGTTAGAGGGGCTGCGGGTCATTAAGCTAGGTGACCGAAGCGTGGTGGCAGTGCTTGTGGCGGTGGTGACCCCGGTGCGGGAGGAGAGCCTGATAGGGGCTTCCTTTGTGCCTAACGGGAGTTTGTACGGTGTGGCCAACGCCATTGTAAAAGCGGTTGAGCCATGCCTACCGCCCTTGGCTTCAAGCCTGCGCCAGAAGGAGTGAGCGCCCGGGGGGCGCTTTTTCTTCTATTGTCTTGGATCAGGTGAAATGCTAAAATAAAGAGACGGCGTCAGGAAAGAATGGCCCAGGTTGGCATGAATGAGAAGAGGGTAGCTTTATGCTAGGAATCCTGAAGCGTGTGTTTGATGATAATGCCCGGGAGCTAAAAAAAATCTCCCGTCTAGTGGCAGAGGTTAATGCCTTCGAGCCCCGCTTAAAAAAGCTTGCGGACACAGACCTCAGGACGAAGACGAATGAATTTAAGGAGCGGCTGGCGGCCGGGGAATTCCTGGATGATCTTTTGCCCGAGGCCTTTGCGGTAGTGCGGGAGGCTTCGCGGCGCACCCTTGGTATGCGTCACTTTGATGAGCAGATCCTAGGCGGGATTGTGCTACACCAGGGCCGTATCGCAGAGATGAAGACTGGCGAAGGTAAGACCTTGGTGGCAACTCTACCGGCCTACCTCAATGCCCTTACAGGTGAAGGTGTACACATAGTCACTGTGAATGATTACCTGGCTCGTCGCGACAGTGAGTGGATGGGTACCGTCTACAAGTTCCTGGGGCTTTCGGTGGGGCTTATTGTTCACGGCCTGGACTTTGAGGCTCGCCGCGCGGCCTATGCCGCTGATATTACTTATGGCACAAATAATGAGTTTGGCTTTGACTACCTGCGGGACAACATGGTCCTTTACCCGGAGCAGATGGTGCAGCGGTCTTTCAACTATGCCATCGTGGACGAGGTGGACAGCATCCTCATTGACGAGGCGCGCACCCCACTTATTATCTCTGGACAGGGCGATAAACCCACAGAGCTGTACTATAGGTTTGCCCGCTTTGTTCCCAACCTAAAGCCAGAAGTAGATTACACTGTAGACGAAAAAGCGCGCACGGTAGCACCCACTGAAGAGGGTGTGGCCAAGGTGGAGCGTATGCTGGGGGTGGAAAACCTCTACGCGGAGAGCGAAGCGGGAGACCTTTCCCACTACCTGAACCAGGCCCTCAGAGCCCACGCCCTGATGCAACGGGACCGGGATTATGTAGTAAAGGACGGCCAGGTGATCATCGTGGACGAGTTCACTGGCCGCCTCATGTTTGGCCGCCGCTACAGCGATGGTCTACACCAGGCCATTGAGGCCAAAGAGGGCGTTAAGATTGAAACGGAAAGCCAGACCCTGGCCCGTATTACATTCCAGAACTTTTTCCGCATGTATAAGAAACTGGCCGGCATGACAGGTACCGCGGCCACTGAAGAAGACGAGTTCCGTAAGATCTACGGCCTGGATGTGGTGGTTATCCCGACCCATAAGCCCATGATTCGTGTTGATTACCCAGATGTGATCTACAAGACCGAGGAAGGCAAGTTCAAGGCCGTGGTAGAGGAGATCGCTGTCTGCCATGCCAAGGGTCAACCGGTTCTGGTGGGTACGGTATCCATTGAGAAGTCAGAGCGCCTAAGCGCCATGCTCAAACGTCGCGGTATACCGCACCAGGTGCTCAACGCGAAGTACCACGAAAAAGAGGCGGAGATTGTGGCCCAGGCAGGGCGGCTGGGCGCGGTGCCCATCGCCACCAACATGGCGGGGCGTGGTACGGACATCCTCCTGGGCGGCAATCCGGATTTCCTCACTCGGGCTGAACTTGCCCGTCAAGGCAAGCAGCTAGAAGAGGTAGACCCTGAGACTTATCAGGATATCTACAATAAAATGAAGGCCCAAACCGAAGCCGAGCACGACCAAGTGGTAAAGTTGGGCGGCCTGCACATTATTGGTACTGAGCGGCACGAGGCCCGCCGTATTGACAACCAGCTGCGTGGCCGCAGCGGGCGTCAGGGAGACCCGGGTTCGTCCCGTTTTTATCTCTCTCTGGAAGATGACCTGCTGCGACTCTTTGGTGGTGAAAACATCTCCAAAATCATGGAGCGGCTTGGCTTAGAAGAGGATCAGCCTATCGAGCACAACCTGCTCACCCGAGCGGTGGAGAACGCCCAGAAAAAGGTAGAGGGCAAGAACTTCGATATCCGCAAGCAGCTTCTGGAGTACGACGATGTCATGAATACCCAGCGCGAGGTGATTTATCAGCAACGCCGGGAGGTGTTGACGGAGGAGAACCTGCGCGACACAGTCCTCACCATGGCCCAGGCTGTTATGGAGGATTACATCGCTACCTACTGTAGTGAGCACGTAATAGCAGAGGAGTGGGACCTGGCGGGGCTGGTTATGGTGCTGGAGCAGACCTTCTTTCCGCCGCACACTATCTCGCAGGAGGACCTGAAGGGTAAAACCAGGGAAGAGCTCAGCTTTTATCTGCTGCAAAGGGCGGAGGAGTTTTACGCTGCCCGTGAGAGGGAGATCGGCAGGGAGCAGTTGCGGGAGCTGGAGCGCGTAGTTCTACTTCGGGTTGTGGATACTCAGTGGATGGAACACCTGGATGCCATGGACGACCTGCGCGAGGGGATTGGCCTCAGGGCCTACGGGCAGCACGACCCCCTGGTGGAGTACAAGCGCGAGGCCTATGAGATGTTCCAGGGCATGGTAGCCCGTATTCAGGAAGACGCGGTGCGTTATCTGTACAAGGTGCAGGTACAAAAGAGGGAGCAGGCACCGGAGCGCAGGAGTGCTTTCCGCAATGTGAGTACCAATGCGGACAGCGGACCGAAGCAGCCCTTCCGCCGTGAAAGCAAGAAGGTAGGCCGAAACGACCCCTGCCCCTGCGGTAGCGGCAAGAAGTATAAGAAGTGCTGCGGTCGCTAGTCGGAACAGAGGCGTTACAGCACGCCCAAAAGGAGCGGTTGATATGTTGTTGTATGAAGATCTAGAGCGCGATCTGGATTTGTTGCTGACAGATATTAAGGAAATGGGGACATCTCTTTGACGTCGCCAGCAAAGAGGCTCGTATAAAGGAATTAGAGGAACAGATAGCACAGCCGGGTTTTTGGGACGATCCCTCTCAAGCAGAGAAGGTTATGCCGGAACTTACCTCCCTTAAAGACAAGGTGCACCGCTACCAGGAGCTGATGCAGGAGGCAGAGGACCTTGCGGTGCTCCTTGAGCTGGGACGTGAAGCTGAGGACGAAGCCACGGCCCATGAGGTGGCTGCTGGTATCCGGGACCTCAGCCGGCGCTATGAGGAGATGCACCTGGAGACACTACTCTCTTCACCCTACGACCACTTAAACGCCATCCTCTCCTTGCATGCGGGAGCGGGTGGAACTGAAGCTCAGGACTGGGTACAGATGCTCTTTAGGATGTACACCCGCTGGGCGGAGAACAAGGGTTACAAGGTAGAGGTGTGGGATATCCTGCCTGGTGACGAGGCCGGGGTTAAGAGCGCCACTTTCTTGGTGGCTGGGCCAAATGCCTACGGCTACCTTAAAGGTGAGCGGGGTGTGCACCGCCTGGTCCGGCACTCGCCCTTTGATGCCGCCGGACGTCGGCACACTTCCTTCGCCTCCCTGGATGTGATTCCAGAGGTGAACCAGGACATGGAGGTGGAGATTCGCCCTGAAGACATCAGGGTGGACACCTATCGTGCCAGCGGTGCTGGTGGCCAGCATGTAAACAAGACGGACTCTGCAGTGCGGATAACGCACCTCCCCACCGGCATCGTGGTATCCTGTCAAAATGAGCGTTCCCAACATGCGAACCGCCTCACTGCCATGCGCATGTTGCAGGCCAAGCTGTTTGATTTAAAACGTGAAGAAGAAGAGGCGAAGCTAAAGGCCTTGCGCGGGGAACAGCAGGAGATCGCCTGGGGTAGCCAGATCCGTTCTTACGTTTTTGAGCCCTATACCCTGGTGAAAGACCACCGTACCGGGGAGCAGATGGGCAACGTGCAGGCGGTGATAGATGGGGAGTTGGATCCTTTCATCAACGCCTACCTCAAATCCCAGGCCTCCGGTTAAGCGACATGATCCACCTCCTGTGGCGGCGCAGGTGGAACAAGGTACCCTGTGGATACGAAAATCAAGGTTAAGATTCTTAATCTGTAGGGATGGTTTGTGAACCACCCAGAGGAGGAGAAGCCAGTGAAAAGGTGGTACTTCCCGGTTGTGGCGCTGGTTCTTTTCGCGGCGCTGATAGTTGCGGCAGTGGGAGAAAACAGCTTAGCCGCCCAGGGTGAGCCCGGTAGCGCCGACGACCCTTTGGTGGCCAAGAGTTATGTGGACAAGCTGACTGCAGTGCAGGTGTTGGAGCTTGAGGCCGGGGAGACGTTACGCGCCGAGGCCGGGGCAGAGATTATCCTGCGGGCTGGTAAGGCGGTGGCTGAAACTGGTCCACAGGGTGGGATCGCCGCCATTACCG
>JAAYHG010000287.1 GCA_012735455.1 Bacillota bacterium | reverse complement strand
TCTCTGGCCCTTGGTTTGCCCTTTCCACGTTCCTGCTTAGGCACAAGCACCCTTATCTCCCAACCTGTCTCCGTCTCCACCTCGCTTACGGCCACTTCTAATCCAGCCTTTTTCAACTCTTGCGCCGCCCGACGCACACTATTGAGAAATAGCCGGATGTCCTTGTATACCCTGACCAACCGCGGCCCGCGGCACTTCTTTTTCCCCTTGTCCATTATCTTCGCCACTAAAGCTTCTGTGGCCTGAACGGTGAGGCCCTCGCGCACAATACGTTCAGCCAACTTTTCCTGACTCGTCTCATCCGGAAGACGAAGCAACGCCCGCGCGTGTCGTTCGCTGAGTATTTCCCGGGAAATATTTTCGCGAATGCTGCTGGGAAGACGCAGCAACCGTAGTTTATTGGCGATTGTTGACTGACTCTTGCCTACGCGTCGAGCCAGTTCCTCCTGGGTCAGTCCAAATTCCGCCAGCAGGCGGGCATAGCCCTCTGCCTCTTCCCAAAAAGACAAGTCCTTCCGCTGGAGGTTTTCCAAGAGGGCCAAAACAGCCACATCCTGGTCCGTCATTTCACGTACCAGAGCAGGGATTGTCTTTAGCTTAAGCAGACGACAGGCACGTACACGCCTCTCGCCTGCAATCAGCTCAAAACCACCCTCCACAAAACGCACCAGTACTGGCTGTAAGACACCGTACCTTTCAATACTAGACGCCAGTTCTAGAAGATCCTGTTCGTTGAATTCTCGCCGAGGTTGAAAGGGATTGGCACGGATATCGGCCAGCGGTATTTGCCGCACCTCCTGCGCGGTATATTCTTCTAGTCCGAATAGCTTAACTAAGCGCTTCTTCACGGCGGCACCGCCTCTTTGCGTCTTTCCATCTTAATTCGCTGCCTAATAGGAAATTCCTGCCAAAAAGGAGTCACAACGGGCGTTTCCCTGGTCGACCTGGCGCCCTGGGATACTGGGGAGGTGTGGCGCTTACCTTCCGCACCAAGATAATACTGCGCTGTCCCGCCCCCCCAGGCAGTTTCCATTCATGAACAGCCTCAACTTCCCCACCTAACAGGGTAAAAGCACGTTGCGCGGCCTCTAGTTCTTCCCTTACATCTGGTCCCTTGAAAGCAATAAAGAGGCCGCCTAGCTTAACTAGGGGTAAAACCAATTCAGCCAGCACCGGCAGCATGGCCACAGCTCTGGCCACCCCGACCTGGTAACGCTCACGGTACGACGGATTCTGCCCCAATTCCTCTGCCCGTACCTTAACAACCTCTACTCCCACAAGGTTGAGGACTGCCGTCACATGTCTGAGAAACTCCACTTTCTTTCCTATACTTTCCACCAGCAGGACATCCAACTCCGGACGTGCCACTTTAAGAGCCAAGCCCGGCAGTCCGGCACCACTGCCAACATCTACTATATTCTCTGCCTCGAAAGGTAGATAGGGAACTACCGCTAAAGAATCTAGGAAGTGCTTCGTTATCACATCGGCGGGGTTCTTAATGGCACTTAGGTTAACACGCTCATTCCATGCTGCAAGTTCTTGACCATACCGCAGAAACATTCCCACCTGCGCCGCGCTCAGTTCTACGCCAAGGCTACGAGCCCCCGCCCTTAAACGTTCTCTGAGCTCTTTCTTATCCCAGGTCTCACGCTCTACTTTTCTTGTCATCTCTCTTACCGCCCTTCTCCCTGGCGCGCAGTTGCACCAACAGTACCGCCACATCAGCGGGCGAGACTCCGGGAATACGCGCCGCCTGCCCCACAGTGCGCGGCCTTACCCTGCCTAGCTTCTCCCTCGCCTCGGCGGACAATGACTGGATGGCCTGATAATCGAAATCGGGCGGTAAGAGACGCCCCTCCAAACGTTGCATTTGCTGCACCAACTGTTTTTCTTTCTGAATGTAGCCTGCATACTTGAGCTCAATCTCTACTTCTTCGGCAGCCGCGGCGCTAATAGGTTTCTCCGGAGCAGAAAGACGCTTTATGTCGTCATATGATAGTTCAGGTCGCCGCAAAAGCTCAGCCAAGCTCAACGGTCGATCCAGTGGCACACTACCTAGGTCCACTAGAGCCTCATTTACTTCATGCCGCGGTGAGAGTCGTACACTTTCCAGTCTTTCCCTCTCCCTTTCAATTTCCTCCCGCTTGGCACAGAAAGACTGATACTCTTTCTCAGGTAGTAACCCCAGCTTGTAACCATAGTCGCAGAGCCTTAAATCTGCATTGTCCATCCTCAATAACAGACGGTACTCCGCTCTCGAGGTTAACATACGATAAGGATCACGCGTTCCTTTGGTAACCAAATCATCTATCAGTACCCCAATATACGCCTCGTGCCGACCCAGAATAAAGGGCTCCTCGCCCCTCACACTCAGGACAGCATTTATTCCTGCCATAAGACCCTGTGCGGCCGCTTCCTCGTAACCGGAAGTACCGTTGACCTGACCAGCGCAAAAGAGACCCTGTACCAGCTTGGTCTCTAAGTTAGCTTTCAAGCCGCTGGGAGGAAGGTAATCGTACTCGATACCATATCCAGGACGAATTATCTCTACCTTTTCCAACCCTGGTAGAGAGCGCAAAACTTGTAGTTGGACCTCTTCTGGCAGGCTGGTAAAGAGTCCCATCACGTATACCTCTTGACTATCCCAGCCCTCTGGCTCTAAAAAAATCTGGTGCCCTGTGCGTTCGCGGAAGTTCATAACCTTGCCCTCGATAGAAGGGCAATAACGTGGCTCAGCCCCCTCGATCTTATTCACAGAAAAGGGCGAGCGTCCAATATTGCTCATGATGATTTCGTGCGCTCGCTCGTTGGTGGAGGTAAGCCAACAGGGCAGCTGCCGCCGCCGGCGCGGCACACTCCAAAAAGAAAAACAGAGCGGCTCCTCGCTTCCCAATTGGGGAGTGAGGCGACTATAATCCACCGTATGGGCTGCAATACGCGGTGGAGTAGTGGTGCGAAAGCGTCCAGTCGTAAAACCTAGATCCAAGAGAAACTGGCTTAGTTCGCGCACCGCTGGTTGACCCTGCGGGCCACCCTTATACTTAAGTTCACCGATAAAAATCTCGCTATTCAAGTATACGCCAGTGGTAAGTACTACCGCAGGTGCCGAATAAGCAACCCCTGTCTGGGTGTGCACCCCCTGGATCTTGTTCCCTTTAAGTAAGAGCTCGGCCACTGCAGCTTCCTTTATGGCTAAGCCTTCTGTCTGCCATAGGGTTTGGCGCATGCGCCGCCGGTAGAGATCCTTATCGCAGATGGCACGCAGAGCGCGCACTGCCGGGCCTTTACTGGTGTTAAGTAGTCGCAACTGCAAGTAGGAACGATCTGTATTTCGGGCCATCTGCCCCCCTAAAGCGTCGATTTCCCGCACCAGGTGACCCTTAGCTGGTCCACCTATAGATGGGTTGCAGGGCATTAGGGCAATATGCTCGAGACTCAAAGTAAGAAGGAGCGTACGCGCACCCATCCTGGCAGCGGCCAATGCTGCTTCACACCCGGCATGTCCCGCTCCCACCACAATAACATCGTACTTTCCACCCATCTCCATAGCGCCACACACTCCCAGTATCACTTGCCGATGCAAAAGTCCTGAAAGATCCGCTCGATGACAGCATCATCCACTGTCTCACCGCTTATTTTTCCTATCTCCAAACGAGCCGCGCGTATATCGCTACTAACCAGGTCATTTCCAAGTCCCGCCTTAACAGTTGCCAGAGCCGCTTGTACGTTGGCCCGAGCCGCCTCCAGCGCCGCCAGATGCCGGGCGTTGCTCACACCGATATGCTCGCTGCTCTGGACTTTCCCACCATAGACAAAGTCTAGAATTGCAGCTTCCAACTTTTCAAGACCCAAACCCTGCTTCGCCGCCACAGGGAGAACCCGCATACCATGACACCTCGCCTCCACTTCATCCACAGTTAGGGCTGTGCCTATGTCTATCTTGTTAAGCAGTACCAGTGTATTTCTACCATGGCACAGGGCTAGGATTTCTTCGTCTTCTTTTTCCCAGCCGCGCTCTGCATCCAAAACCAGCAGCACCAACTCGGCTTTGTCCAGTCGCTCTTTAGCCGCCTCCACACCCAGGCGCTCCACCAAGTCCCCTGTTTCCCGGATCCCAGCTGTATCCAGGAGGCGTACCGGAACACCGCCTACATTGATGGTTTCCTCCAGGAC
>JAAYHG010000286.1 GCA_012735455.1 Bacillota bacterium | reverse complement strand
TGTTACTGCCAGCATCAATGCTGTCTTGGATTTCCTCTCCAACACTGTGGTAATGTTGGCCGCTTCGTTGCCCTTTATTCTGATCGGTATTCTAGTATTTGGCCTAGTTTGGTGGTTGCTGCGGCGCTTTCGGCCCCGACCGAAATAAGAAAGAAGCTAACGATCTGGCGAGATAAAGAGTCTGCCATGATCAACTAAGAAGCCCTTCTACTGCGATATCGGCGACCAATGCGTTCGTTGCCAGCAGCAGAGGGGCTCGCGTTTTCTGGTCAACATGCTCTTTAGTGGGCTGATTTGACAAACAAAAGCCCAAATCTTATTCTAAAGCCAACCTGTTCAGTCAAGTTGTAGACATTTGTTTACTTCGCTATGTATTAAGAGCACAGGGAGAGAGTTAGTATATGAAGTATCGGTTCGAGATAACCAGAAGAGACTTCCGTCATTTATCTAGCGGCCGTGTGTTGTACCACGCACCCCGCATGACTGCCTTCCCTGTTCGGTTGGCCAGTGAAATAGCTCAGCGTTGCTTTGCTCTCTTGCAACAAAAGGGGTGCCAAGGACCGTATATAGTCTATGATCCTTGTTGCGGTGGTGCCTATCTACTAACGGTCATTGGCTTTTTGCACCGAACCTCGATTGGGGAATTGATTGGGTCCGACCTTGATTCTCAGATTCTGGAGATTGCCAGAAAGAACCTCTCCTTGCTAACCCCAAGAGGCTTGCTGCAAAGAAAAGAGGAGCTCTCTCAATATGTTCAGGAGTATGGGAAAGAATCTCATCTGGAAGCCCTGTCCAGTATAGAGCATCTCTTGAAAGCGGTTTCGAACACGCCCCTGAGCTGTACGTGCTTTCAGCACGATATCACCCTGGTTAGCAGCCAAGTTCCTGTCAGGAATGCCAATATTGTTATAACCGATCTTCCATACGGTAACTTGGTCCAGTGGCAAAGCCAGAGCGAAGACCCCATAAGAGCATTGTTTGATAACATCTACCAAGTACTTGATCTCACCTGCTCTGTTGTAGCCATAGTAGCTGACAAGAAGCAACACCTTCAACATAAGCGCTTTACGCGCGTTCAGTTTCTTAAAATAGGTAAGCGGCAGGTTGCTCTTTTTGAACCGGTCATAACTGGCTCTCCAACTGTTCCCAGTGTAGGCTAACACCAAACGAACAACCCAGACAAAGAGGATCTCTCTTACAGAAACGTTTCTTGTTCCGAGGGCAGTAAATGGCAATATGTGATACAATACTAGGAAATGGGTAGGTTTTTCTTAGGAAGAGGTGTTACCTTGTGCATGGAGAGGTTATTTTAGTAGATGGCAACAGCTTAATACACCGTGCTTACCACGCTCTCCCACCTCTGGCTACCGCAGATGGACAACAGACTAACGCCGTCTATGGCTTTACCATGATGCTGGTACGCCTAGTAGAACAGGAACGGCCGGATTATCTGGCTGTTGCCTTTGATAAGGCCGAGACTACTTTTAGAAATGAGCTGTACGACCAGTATAAGGCTCAACGTGACAAGGCCCCGGAGGACCTGGTTTCACAGTTTGACCTCTGCCGTGAGGTACTTAGCGCTTTTGGTATCCCATACTTTGAGGCGGCTGGATTTGAAGCGGACGATCTCCTAGGCACCCTGGCGGCAAAAGCCAAGGACGCTGGTTTAAAGCCGGTTCTTGTTACCGGCGACAGGGATGTACTGCAGCTTGTGGACGCTGAAACCATGGTCATGCTGACCCGCCGGGGCATTACCGATCTCGAACGGTTGGATCCAGCTGGTGTTAAGGAGAAGTTGGGGGTTTTGCCCGAACAGGTCGTGGATTTTAAGGCCTTAACCGGCGATACTTCGGACAATATTCCCGGGGTGCCTGGCATTGGCCCCAAGACAGCTGTAATTTTACTTGGTGAGTACGGCTCCCTGGAGGGCATCTACGGCCACCTGGACGAGATTAGGGAGCGATGGCGCAGGCTTCTTGTAGAAAACCGTGAAAAGGCGTTTCTAAGCCAGGACCTGGCCCGCATACGCTGTGATGTTCCGTTGGAAATCAACTGGGATGCCTGCCGCTTTGTCAAACCGCCTTTAGCCCAGGTCGAACCCTTGTTTCGAAGTTTACAATTCATCAGTCTCTTGGAACGCCTTTACCCGGAAGCCGCCAGGATGTCTACTGTTTCAACCTGTGTACCGGCGACTGATTCCAGGCGCCTGGAATCCATGGAAGAGATGACGCGGCTAGCTGCTCAGGTTAGGGAGGGCGGGTTTTTAGCTATTCTCATTCAGATGGGCAACGGATGCGAGCCACTTGGACTAGCTTGTTCTCTTGCCCAAGAGGCAGTATACGTCCCCTGGCAGTTGGTTGTTCCAGGACTGAAGGCTGTACTTGAGGATGAACGGGTGACCAAGGTCACTTACGATGTCAAGGCTACCTACAAAGTCTTGGCGGCGGGGGGAATATCCTTGAGGGGCGTCATTGGAGACGCCCTCTTGGCGGGTTATCTCCTTAACCCAAGCGCTGACGGCCGCGGTTTCTCTCGGCTGGTGAAAGAGTACCTGAACCAGGATGTACCGTCTTGGCCAAACGTAAAGAAAGGCGCTGGAGCGCCTGACCAAGAGGCAGAGCAGGTCCTTGCGGCTTGGGTGCAGGTGCTGCCGCTGCTGTGGGCGAGCTTAGAGAAAAACCTTAAGACAGATGAAATCTGGCCTCTTTACAGTCAGGTGGAACTGCCCTTGGCCCGGGTATTGGCTGCCATGGAGCAGTTGGGCATCAAGGTGGACAAAGATAAGCTGTTTACTATGGGCCAGAGTATTGGCGAGCGCATGCAGGAACTGGAAGAGGAAGTCTTTTCTTTGGTGGGAGAGGAGTTTAACCTTAACTCACCCCGACAGCTTGGTGTAATCCTTTTTGAAAAACTAGGCCTGCCTGCTAAGAAGAAAACTAAGACCGGTTATTCCACAGATGCAGAGGTATTAGAGGAGCTAAGTGTGGCACACCCAGTAGTAGAAAAGATCCTGGAGCATCGTCAGTTAGCCAAGCTCAAGTCCACCTACGTGGATGCTATGAGTGGGCAAATCAATCCCGCTACGGGCCGGATCCACACTACCTTTACCCAGACTGTTACCGCCACCGGAAGATTAAGCAGTGTGGAGCCTAACCTGCAGAATATTCCCATCCGATTAGAACTGGGCCGCCGCTTACGCCAGGCTTTTGTCCCTACTCACCCCGACTGGCTGATTCTGGCAGCAGATTACTCGCAAATTGAACTCAGGGTCCTGGCGCACATGGCGGCGGACCCGGTGCTGCAGGAGGCTTTTATCAACAAAGAGGATATCCACACCCGAACGGCCGCCGAGATTTTCCATGTTCCCATGACGGATGTTACGGCCGAATTGCGTGGCAGGGCTAAGGCGGTGAACTT
>JAAYHG010000285.1 GCA_012735455.1 Bacillota bacterium | reverse complement strand
GTTAGAGGAGAGCGGGTCACCACCGCGTAGCGTCCCGAGGTAAATACCCTTGTCCCTGTCAGGGGGCCAGTGAGAAAAAGCAAGGGATTGTCTGGGCCTAAAGGGTCCTCGCTGCCATCTGTCTCATTGTACAATAAAGCCGCCCCTAGACCACTGCCACCAATGTATGAGCGGGCCAGGCTTTCACCCCAGTCTTCGGCCTGGAGGGTACCCTGGGTAAGGTCTACCCGTAGGAGTCTACCCATGTAACCACCGCGCATACTGCAATCACCTTCCTTTATTCTTCTAATTGAATTTCACTATTTAATTGTTAGATCCTTCTATCCCGGATCGAGCAAGTCCTTGATCAAAGCTCCGGTTACAAACCTAGAGTTTTAGGTGCATAAAGGTAGTGCTCTCGCAGCATGCTGCGCGCAGCTTGTAAGATTGGACAATCTCTGGGTGCAGGTTTTCCCTCCTAATGCAGCGGAAACCAAAACGGGGGAAAAACCCAGCAGCTTTTTCCGTCAGGAGATAGAGATCGGTGATTCCCATACTCCTTGCTTTATTGATCACCGCACGGATCAAGCCTTGGCCTAAGCCGGATTTTTGGTAGTCGGGGGCCACAGCTACCGAGCGCAGAAGCCCTACTTTACCATGAACCTCTAAGCCCGCCACGGCAATAAGCCGTCCACCCATGGTGAGCTTAAGAAAATTCGTGTAGTGCTCTTCTATACCTGTAGACGGAAGTCCGACTTCCCTGAGCAGCCCTTTGACCTGCTCTAAGTCTTCTTTCTCTACTGACACTATCCTCATGCCGAGTCCCCCCTTAGGACAAGACACTCAACCAGGTTTTCACAGCAGTGCGATCGCCCGGGCTCTAACGAGGGTGTAAAGGTCAGCCTTGAATGGAAAGCAGCCAATACTCGATATCTGAGCCGTAGCCTAGGTCCCAAGGAACACGGTAGCGATCCGCTGAGTGACTGTTTACCAGTACATAACCGCCGCTGTCCCTCCCTACCACCAGGGATACGTGAACAATCTCACCCCCTTCTTCATAAGCAATGATGTCTCCAGGGAGCAGCGCCTGTAGTGCCCCATGCGGGTATTCACTGCTGGGCGTTGTTACCTCTGCCAATGATCCAGACGCCAAGCAGACAGCCCGGCCGGTATCCAAGAGATGATACACCATGGCCTCTGCCTTTAGCCACGCCTCTGTTCCTTCACCACCGGCATAAAACCAGCCCCAGTCAGTAGGCAGGTTTCCACCTTCCTCATCGGTGAGAGCCTGGGAAACGAAATTGGCACAATCGCCGCCCACCCCGGCAAAATCGCGATACTTGGGATTGTAGCGACCCATGCCATCCCCTATCTTGATCCCGGCATAGCGATCCGCATAGCGCACAGCCTCGGCCCGCCGGTATCCCCCGCTTGTAAGGACCTGCTCAGCTTCTGAACGTACAAGCTTAATATTAGCAGTGCTTGGCGCAACCTCAGGATTTCGACTGGCTGCCTCCAACGGATCCAGGTACCACTCTGCCGTAAGCCGCCAGTCTCCTTCCTCTTTGTGTAGTTCCATCCAATGCACTGTTCGCCAGCCTAGTGTATCCTCCCCTGGTATCGGTCGATCCAAGTGGCAGTAAGTGAGACGGGTGTGAGCACATATTGAAACGCCCGCGTCCTCTCCGCTGGCTTCTACTGAAACCCGTGTGAATTCCACCTCTCCCCGGGTGAATTTAACTTTTCGCAGCTCGGCCCACTGCTTGAGGTAAGCGAGGCGCCTTTGTTCCTTCTCTAGCGCCCAGGACCCACCCATGGACTCGGTATCATAGAAAGCCTGGAGCGTACCCCCGTCGCCTCCTTCCACCAGCAGGCGGGTACGCAAACGCAGGAGTTCTTGACCCCACTCTAGCGCATCCGACCGGGGTGCTAGAGCCGGGCTGGTAGGGCCGACTCCCTTTATCAGCCCAGCCACTATAAGG
>JAAYHG010000284.1 GCA_012735455.1 Bacillota bacterium | reverse complement strand
TCCCTCTATAGAACGACGCGACTTAGAACAATTTCGTTCCCTTAACAGCAACAATTAGAACAGCAGGCTGAGGCAGTTTGTGCAGCGCTCTAAGGAAAGGTGATAAGCTTGCGCAAGACAAGGCTGCTGATATTCCTCTTCATCTTAACTGCCGCTTTCATCTGTCTGCGACAATCCGGACCAGTCTCTCCCCCTGTCACTCCGCCTGGAGATCCTTCCTTCCAAACAACACCCCCTGGGATTTCCAATCAACTTGTAGTGGAAACAATCGTCCTCGCCCACGACGAAGATGGAGACGGCATACTGGACCTGGCTGACATAGTACAAGGCGCGCGCGATTACGTGAATACGCGGCCCAAGTATAAGAGTGCTTACTACTCCGGGGGATATCCCCCGGCCGAGGAAGGCGTTTGCACCGATGTCATCTGGCAGGCTTTCAAGGCGGCTGGCTACGACCTAAAGGGCATGGTGGATGAAGACATTCGGAAGAACCTCCGCTCCTATCCTCGCGTGAACGGACGGCCAGATCCCAACATCGATTTTCGCCGCGTAAAAAACCTCAACGTCTTCTTTCAGCGCCACGCGACAGTGCTCACTACGGAGGTTAAACCTGGTGATCCCGAAAACCTCAAGGAGTGGCAACCCGGTGACATAGTGGTCTTCGGGACCCCCGTAGACCATATTGCTATCGTCTCAGACCGACGACGCCCCGACGGTGTCCCTCTGCTTTTACATAACGCAGGTCCTCACGCAACAGAGGCCGACTGCCTCCTCTCCTGGTCCTCACCCATAATTGGTCACTATCGCTTCCCCAGGCTCTAAATACGCATTGGCAGCATGTTCGGCAGGTCTGCCCGGTGCTTTCAGTCACGCTCAAGAATAGATAAGATACGGGGGAGATATGTGTGAAGTTCGTCCATGTTAAGCTGCTTGTCTTTTTCCTGTTTCTATTATGTACGACCCCTCTAACAGTCAGCGCAAACGCCGGGCCCAGCTATTGGCATGGCTACCCCTCATACGAGGTCCTCGCCGTCGACAAGGACTGTCCCCTTCAGGTAAAAAGCGAAAGACTCCTTTTTGACCTCAGTGCCGACAGCAGGTCTTCTTACACCGTACAAGGACAGGTTACAGCCGCGTACAGGATGCTGAATCCCACCGCCAATGATCTCGCAGTCCAGATGGCTTTCCCACTCATAAGCTCCCCCGCTGCTTTTTCCGCGCAGAACGTCACTGTGACAGTTGATGACAGAGATGTGCCTTACAGGCTATACTTGGGAAATGCGGTGGACAGCTACGGCGCTGAGGGCGAAGAAAAAAACCTCGCTTTCGACGATATTCTTGCCACAGTCACCAACCAACCCTATCAGCCTGAACACTTCTCCGGACAAGAGACAGGGCAGCTGTACTCACTGGAAGTAACACCCACCACGGATCAAAGCATCCACCTGGTAGTGGACTTTGAGTTTGACCCCGACAAAACCTCGATACTCACCAACGGCTTTAGCCGCTTTGAGCGCCACGGCAATCTGGTGAGAGTTGCAAGCCGGTGTTATGAGCCCAGGCGGCTAGAAATCTTCGTGATCGGGGCGGATATTGATTTTAAAACCAGTGCCTATATCGATGGACAGCTCCAACAGAGGACCAATCTCTATTCCATTCATACTTCCAAAGGAAAAGTGGCACTCCGTCCTTACCTCCTTAGCAGCCTGAAAAGCTGGTTGGAGGAGTTGGCGGCAGAGACCGGAACCACCATTCCGCTCGCCCGCACCTTCTCGGAACAGCAGCTGTATGACTTGTACGCATCCGCTCTGGACAGGTACCTGACTGGCGGGTTTTGCGAACTGCAAGAGCTGCATCACGTGCTCCACGAAGAGCGTGTTCTCACACTGGTTTATGATGTTGACTTCCCCGCGCGTTCGACAAGAAAAGTAAACGTCACCTCCAACACAGTCGCCACCATGGACAGGCGCAAGACGGCACATCCGGTCTACACTTTCACCCACATATTGAACCCGGCGCGATATTGGAACAGCTTCGGGAGCTTGACCATCGACATTAGCACTCCGCCGGAGGCTCCTCATGTGATCGCTAGTAACCTCGACCTTACTCAGATCGAAGAACAGCGTTATACCACCACCGTTCCCTCTCTCCCTGATCATGACTTTGTCTTCTCTATTTACGCCCACAAGAGCATCTCTCTCCTGGACCGCATCACTGGTGTGTTTAATGCCAGCTTTGAGTATTCTATCCTTCTTGTGGTTGGCGGGATCATCCTTGCCGGTATGGTCGTCGTGCTCACGGGACTGACCAGGTTTCTGAGACACAAGTAGACCAATACGCTGCCATTGGGCGCAGCTTTTCCTTTCCCCAATCGGAAGTGATGTAAAGAAGAACCAAGAACAATACCCATGCCACGTTCATATCCTGTCCCTGGGAGGAATAACACTTGACTACTGTCCTTGTCATCGGCGGCGGTGCCGCTGGCATGATGGCAGCTGCTCAAGCTGCTCTGTCCGGAGCCGAAGTAACCATCCTGGAACGCAACAGCTGCCTGGGAAAGAAACTCTCCATTACCGGTGGGGGCCGCTGTAATCTCACCCACGCCGCCACTG